>DATHPH010000436.1:0-6761 GCA_035484095.1 Cytophagaceae bacterium
AATATTATGAAAATATTTTTATTGATGTAAAATCCGTAAACGATTGGACTACTCCCACCTCCATAAGTAACGTAATCAATACTCCTTCGCACGATGCCTGCGTAGGAATTTCTGCGGATGGAAGTCAGCTTTTTATCTATAAAACGGATAACGGAGGTGATATATACGTGAGCCATTTGCTTGGTTCAATCTGGGGAGAACCAAAAAGTTTGGGACCTAACATCAATTCTGAGGCTTGGGAGCCATGTATGAGTATTTCTGCTGATGGGAAAACGATTTTTTTTATCAGTAATAGAAAGGGAGGTATAGGCGGTAATGATATTTACATGTCAAAGAAGCAACAAAACGGAGAATTTGGTCCGGCAATTTTATTAAGCGATAAAATAAATACGAAAGAAAATGAGTTTTCGCCTTTCATACATCCGGATGGTAAAACATTGTATTTTAGCAGCAAGGGATACAATTCCATGGGCAGTTATGATATTTTTTCTTGCATCATAAACCCTGAAACGGGAGAAATAACATCAGCCCCTGTAAACGTCGGTTACCCGATTAATACAACAGGAGATGACATTAACTTTGTTTGGTCTGCCGATAATAACAGAGCCTATTTTTCTTCGGTACGTGAAGAAGGATATGGAGAAGAAGACATCTATATGTTAGAAAGAGAGAATGCCTCCGAGACTTACTTATCTCTTTTAAAAGGGAGAATATTTGATTGTTCTACCAATGAACCAATCCGAGCTTCCATAACCATTTCAGATAATGAAACGCATGAACCATTAGGCACTTATTATTCCAATAGTTTTACGGGAAAGTACCTGGTTGTTTTACCCGGAGGTGTAAGTTATAATCTTACGGCAGAAGCTCCCGGATTTGGTTATCATATAAAAAATATTAATTTACCAGCGGGAGCTAAGTTTACGGAAATGAACGACACTATTTGCCTACCGGGCATTGTACCAGGCACCATACTTACACTTCAGTCTGTCCAATTTGAAGGTCCAAAAATAACCGAAGCATCGCACCCCGAATTAGATAGACTGGTACAAATGATGTTTACCAATTCGAGCATGAAAATTTCTATTAATGTATATGTATATGGCGAATCCGGTGATGAACAGCAAAATACTAAGTTGACGGAAGAGAATGCTACTGCTGTAAAAAATTATCTTGTATCAAAAGGGATTGACAGCAAAAGACTTTTCTACAAAGGATACGGAAAATCCAAACCAATTACTTCCAACGACCCTACTTCAAAAAACAAATCCTCGAACAGAATCGTGGAAATAGAAGTACTTAAATAATTTAAGAAAATCACTTTGCAAAAACCACTTCTTCAATAATTAAGATCAACAGCATGCTTGATAAATACGGAATAGCCAAAAGAATAGCCCGAGAAGTAAAAGATGGGTATTATGTAAACCTTGGTATTGGCATTCCAACACTTGTTGCCAATTATATCCCTAGTCATTATAACGTTGTATTGCAATCCGAAAATGGGTTATTAGGAATGGGGCCATTTCCTTCTAAAGAAGAAGTAGATCCCGATTTAATCAATGCCGGTAAGCAAACAATTACAATGATAAAGGGTGCTTCTATTTTCAGCTCTGCAGAAAGTTTCGCAATGATTCGATCTGGTAAAATTGATTTGACAATTTTGGGAGCAATGGAAGTTTCCGAAAATGGAGATATTGCCAATTGGAAAATTCCAGGCAAAATGGTAAAAGGAATGGGAGGCGCCATGGATCTTGTCGCTTCTGCTAAAAACATTATCGTGGCGATGCAGCATATAAGTAAAGACGGTCAATCGAAGCTTTTGAAAAAATGTACCTTGCCAATTACTGGACTAAATTGCATAAAAAAGATCGTCACTGATATGGCTGTTTTGGAAGTATTGCCAAACGGCAAAGGACTTAAACTTTTGGAAAGAGCCCCAGGAGTTTCCATCGAAAAAATTAAATCGTCTACCGAAGCAATGTTGACGATAGAGGGAGATATTCCTGAAATGTTACTATAAATTACTGTAATTTAAGCGTAAACACCTCTACTGTGAAACTAATTCTTTATCCTTTCATACGAATTCAATGCATTGTTTACTAGGATATTAATAAGAAACTCAATAAGAAATAATTTTGATTAGTGAATAAATATTGAATAATTCCGAAAATATTTTTCATTAACAGTTAAAAAATATTAATTTTGCGGTTCTTTTAAAAGAAACTATACGTTTAAAAGTAGTTTGTTATGAAAAGTTTGAAAACGTTTGATATTGAAATTTTCAGGCTTACTGAAGGCAGGCAGACTTTCGACTATCAATTAAAAGATTCGTTCTTTGCATCAATGGAAGACAGTTTATTGGAGAAAGGAAATCTCCAGGTAAATGTTACGCTGGATAAATCCGAAAGATTAATCCTTTCAGATTTTAAGATCAAAGGAACCGTAGAACTTATATGTGATCGTAGTCTTGAGCCTTTTGATTATGAAATTGACAGTAATCAAAATCTCATTTTCAAATTTGGAGATGAATTCATGGAATTATCGGAAGATGTGATTATGATTCCAAGAGATCTTCAGCGGTTGAATATCGCACAATACATATATGAGTTTATCGGTTTATCCATTCCAATAAAAAAACTTCATCCACAGTTTCAGGAGGATGAAAAAAATGATGACGAAAGTGAAGTGAAATTAGTTTTCAGTTCACAAAAAAATAAAAAAAATACGAATGAGAATGATTCCAATGAAGTTATAGATCCTCGTT
The DNA here is from genome assembly GCA_035484095.1 of Cytophagaceae bacterium. Lineage (GTDB taxonomy): Bacteria > Bacteroidota > Bacteroidia > Cytophagales > Cytophagaceae > JANYCO01. Next base: position 2,765 of record DATHPH010000436.1, read on the forward strand.
GGAATGCATTGAAGAATTTAAAAGATAAATTAAATTAATAGAATAAAAAATGGCACATCCTAAAAGTAGAATTTCCAAACAAAGGAGAAATAAAAGAAGAACGCATTATAAAGCTACCGCTGCTAATGTTTCTATTTGCCCTACTACAGGCGAAGCTCATTTACCTCACCGCGCTTATTGGTTTGAAGGTAAATTGTACTTTAATGGTAAAGTACTTCTTGAAAAAGAAATAGCTGAATAGTTATATGAAAATTGCATTAGATGCTATGGGAGGAGATTTTGCCCCCCAAGCCATTATAGATGGTGCAATACTTGCTGCAAAATCCTTTCCTAAGGACGTTCATATTGTTTTACTGGGCAAAGAAGATGTAATAAAATCATGCTTGTCTGAAGCCGGTGCTTCTCCTGATTTGTTTTCGATCATCCATTGTGATGAAATAATAGAGATGGGGGAACATCCTACAAAAGCAATTTCTCAAAAACAGAACTCCAGTATTGTAGTAGGATTTGGTCTTTTAAAAGCAGGAAAGGTAGATGCTTTTTGTAGTGCAGGAAATACTGGAGCAATGCTGGTTGGTTCTTTATTCAGTATAAAAGCAATTGAGGGTGTTATTAGACCTTGCATTGCAGGATTTATTCCAAAAGAATCCGGAAGGTTCGGCATACTGGTAGATGTTGGTGCCAATGCAGATTGTAAGCCGGACGTACTTTCTCAATTTGCCACCTTAGGCTCTCTTTATTCTCAGCATATACTTGGCGTGGAAGACCCTAAAGTAGCCCTTATGAACCTTGGTGAAGAGGATACGAAAGGTACTCTTCTGACTATTCCGGCACACCAAATGCTCAAACTCAATAAAAACATAAACTTTATTGGAAATGTAGAGGGATCTGATGTTTTCAGCGACAAAGCAGATGTAATCGTTACCGATGGATTTACGGGTAATGTAATCCTCAAAATGGGTGAACAATTTTACAATCTTGCCAAATCAAGAAATATTGAAAATCCTTTTTTCGATATGTTTAACTACGAAGCAGTAGGTGGAAGCCCTATTTTAGGAGTGAATGGGAATGTAATGATTGGACATGGTGTTTCTTCCTCTAAGGCAATTAAAAATATGCTAGGGCAAGCAAAACAATTAGTGGATTCCGATATTACACAGAAAATAAAAAATGCCTACAAGTAATTGACTTATAAGCATCCTAAACAAATCACGCAAATTTTTGTTCACACAAATTTTATTTTTTGGATTTGTTTGTAATTTGGCATCCGGTTTCGGTTTAAGTGTGGGTATGTCAGGCTGATTTCATACCGAAAACTAGTTCCATTAATTTATATTAAAATTAGATGAGTAAAATCAAAGCGGCAATAACAGGAGTAGGTGGTCACGTACCAGATTATATTCTAACTAACAAAGAACTTGAAACAATAATTGATACATCCGATGAGTGGATCGTAACAAGAACCGGAATAAAAGAAAGACACATCCTAAAAGGCGAAGGAAAAGGAACCTCCCACATGATGGAAATTGCCATCAATGAGTTACTTGCGAAAACCAATACAAATCCATTAGATGTTGATATGGTAGTATCCTGTACTACGACTCCGGATTTTGTATTTCCTGCTACCGGTAATTTAGTTTGCGATATGTGTGGTCTTAAAAATGCTTTTAGCTATGACCTTAATGCCGCCTGCTCAGGCTTTCTTTTTGGATTGGTAACAGGTAGTCAATTTATTGAAACGGGAAAATACAAAAAAGTAATCGTAGTAGGCGGAGATAAAATGTCTTCCATTATAAATTACAAAGACCGCACAACGTGTATCATTTTCGGAGACGGGGCCGCTGCTGTGATGCTGGAACCAGATACAGAAGGATATGGTGTTTTAGACAGTATCTTGCGAACCGATGGATCCGGTGCTCAATATCTCGGACAAAAAGCCGGAGGCAGTAGACGACCTCCCTCAATTGAAACGGTTACCAACAACGAGCATTATGCGTATCAGGAAGGTGCTACCGTTTTCAAACACGCTGTTTCCAATATGTCGCAGGTTGCAGTAGAAATATTGGAACGGAATCATCTTACGTCGGCCGATATCAACTGGCTTGCTCCACACCAAGCAAATAAAAGAATCATAGAAGCTACTTCAGAAAGGATGAAAATTGAAGAGCAAAAAGTACTCATGAATATTTCCAGATATGGAAATACTACCAATGGTACTATACCACTACTTCTTTGGGATTATGAAAAAAATTTTAAAAAAGGCGATAATATAATTATGGCAGCCTTTGGAGGTGGGTTTACCTGGGGTTCAATTTATTTGAAATGGGCTTATAACCCCAAATAATTAAGATTTGCTTAGATAATTTCGATTTATTTGTAAATTAACTTCGCTTTAAATCTTGGTACAAACGAAAACAAAAGATGTATTTTAAACTTGTGATATAGAAATGATGAAACCTAAAGAAATTCAGGAATTACTTGACTTCATAGCAAATTCCGGACTGGCAGAAGTTAATATTGAAACCGAACAATTTAAGATTAATGTAAAAAGAAATGCCACCGCTGCTTCTTATGTGCAAGGGGCACTTCCACAGGTTATTCATTCAACGCCCCTTCCTGTGCAACAAGTGGCAAACAATACTCCTGCTGCTACCGGATCGGAGAAAAATACAGAAAACAATAGCACTGCCAACAGCAAACAAATTACGATTAAATCTCCGATGATTGGTACTTTCTACAGATCATCGAGCCCTGAAACACCCTCATTTGTAAACGTAGGCGATGAAATAGCTGTGGGCAAGACACTTTGCATCATAGAGGCAATGAAATTATTCAACGAAATTGAATCTGAATTAGAAGGTAAAATCGTGAAAATTTTGGTAGAGAATGCTACACCGGTAGAATTCGACCAACCGCTGTTTATTATTGAACAGAAATAATAAAATTTTAAATTTTGATTCCCGCATTCTCCGGTACTATTTTAGATTGATAAAGACTTGATTAATCTAAAAAGCAACATTAAAAATTTAACATTTATAATTTATTTAAAACGTGTTTAAAAAAATACTTATTGCCAATAGGGGCGAAATTGCGTTGCGCATAATTCGTGCTTGCAAGGAGTTAGGAATAAAAACAGTAGCCGTTTATTCATCCGCAGATAAAGAAAGTCTTCACGTCCGTTTTGCGGACGAAGCTGTCTGTATAGGAGCTCCCCCAAGTAGTCAATCTTATCTTAGCATTCCGAATATTATTTCAGCGGCAGAAATTACCAATGCGGATGCTATCCATCCGGGTTATGGATTTCTTTCTGAAAATGCTTCCTTTTCTAAAATTTGCAAGGACTATGGAATAAAATTCATAGGCGCAAGTCAGGAAATGATAAATGCCATGGGCGATAAATCCTCTGCGAAAGCAACCATGAAAAAAGCGGGAGTACCTACTATTCCAGGCTCTGAAGGTCTGTTAGAGTCCATTGAGGAAGGGATTAAGCTTGCCAATAAAATAAAATACCCAATCATTCTAAAAGCAACTGCCGGTGGTGGCGGACGAGGAATGCGAATCGTAAAAAGCGATATGGAATTTAAAAAAGCCTGGACGGATGCAAAAACAGAGGCAGGTGCAGCTTTTGGAAACGATGGACTTTACCTTGAAAAATTCATCGAAGAACCAAGACATATCGAGATTCAAATATTGGGAGATTCAAAAGGACGTGCCGTTCATCTTTCCGAACGTGATTGTTCCATACAAAGAAGACATCAAAAATTAATAGAAGAAACCCCCTCTCCCATTATTACGGAAAGACTTAGAAATAAAATGGGCGAAGCAGCTATTAAAGGCGCGAAATCCATTAAATACGAAGGGGTAGGAACGATTGAGTTTTTGGTGGATAAAAACGGTGATTTCTACTTTATGGAAATGAATACCCGAATACAAGTAGAGCACCCGATTACAGAAGAAGTTACCGGCGTGGATTTAATCAAAGCACAGATTATGGCCG
>DATHPH010000437.1:0-4586 GCA_035484095.1 Cytophagaceae bacterium
CAAAACCGCCGACAAATCTTTCTACATGGACACCATGAAAGAAACTGATATTACCATTGTAAGAGAAAATGAGGGACCAATTCATTTGGATGGCGAGCCTTACGAAACCGGAAAAGAAATAACTGTTAAAATCCTTCCGGCTTGCCTGAAAATACTTGTGTAAAAACAATGCCCGCAACAAGGCGACTTGCTTTGGAGATATGGATGGTCGAAAGTAAATAACAGAAAATTAATTTATTTTCGCTGGTATTTCTTCTATTACATTCCTTTACAATGGAAATAAACAAGTTTACGCTGTTTTCTTTCATTGTAAAATTGCTAAAAACCACCTTAACGTATTCCTTAAAATTTCATGTGTAATCTACAGGAGCTTTTCTGCTGAAATTGATGGTATCAAAAATAAAAGCCTACTTCCACAGCACGACTTCCCAACGAAAGGCCCATTTCCATCGTATGGAATAATCAGTATAACCAGATTTTCTAATAATAGCTTCAAGTTCTCTTTTAAGAAAACCTCTTCGTACGGATAGCTTCGCATCATTTTTTACCATGTAGGAACGAGAGAAAAGTGTCGTAAGCCAACTGATCGAATAATAGGCAAACCAGTGTCTATGAAGATCATTAATAACCACCGCAACATTGAGTTGATTTTTTAATTGCGAAAACAATTGTACCAATTGATTATCATCAAAATGATGACAAAAAAGCGTACAGTTTATAATATCAAATTTCATTTGGCTAAACTCTTCCGAAAAAATATTCTGGACTTCGTAATTAATCTCAGGAAACTTTATTGTGTTTTGGCGAGCGTAATTGATGATGAATGGATTGGCATCAATTCCCGTAAGGTTGAAAGAGTAATGATTTGTTCTTCCCCATTGGGCTATAAGTTCTAGTATATCACCACCCCCACAACCAAGATCAGCAATATGTATTGAATTGCTGAAAGACTTATTTTTAAAAACTTCTTTTAGTCCGCTAAATGTAACTTCATTCCCACCAAGCCATTTATTAATGAATTTAAGTTCACGCAAATTTTGCCTGAGATCTTCACCCTCACAAAGAAGATTATCCAAAAATTCTTTTTCCTCGGAGCGTTTTTCAAACATAGTTACGACACTGTACTCTCTTCTATTTCAGAAAAAGCTATTTTATTTTCAGCTGACTCATGGCAATGAGTTTTTAAAAGCATGCTTTCCAAGGTAAGGCCCGGACCAAAAGCAAAACTCAATATGTTTTTGCGGTGATCTTCTGTCGTTAATTGTTTTAGGATTTCTTTCAGCACAAATAAAACGGTAGGAGAAGACATATTTCCATATTCACGAAGCACCTGATGGGCAAACCGATTTTTTGATTTATCGATATTTAAAATTACTTCGATTACCTCGAGTATTTTTTTCCCTCCCGGATGTATCGCATAAAAATCTACTTCGTTTGATTGAAGCGAAAGTTTCTTAAGAAGATCGTTTGTTAATTTGCCAATTCCTCCCTTTATCAATTCGGGAACATAAGAAGAAAGGATCATTTCAAATCCAAAATTTCCAATATGCCAAGCCATATCATTTTTACCTTCTGGAGCCAAATCACAGTGAAAACTTTCAAGCGATAGAGATTTTCCATTGAAGGATTCTATCGTATCGACCAACACCGCGGCGGCGCCGTCACTGAACAAGGCATTGGATAGAATCTGGTCCTTGCTTTTTGTTTTCTGATAATGAATAGTACACAATTCTACACACACAAGTAATACCTTTGCTTCTGGATTAGACCGGCAAATCGCATCCGCCATTTTTAATCCATTGAATGCTGCATAGCAACCCATAAAATTTATGCTGGTACGCTGAATATTTCTACTCATGCCAAATTTTTCCACCAATTCTATATCCAGTCCCGGTGCGTACATGCCACTACAGCTTACGGTAATAAGATGGGTAACATCAAATGGAGTGTAATTTATACTTGCATTAAAACATTCCTTTATTGCTTCATAAGCCAAGGGCAAGGCTTCTTGTTTGTATAATTGCATCCGCTCGCCAACTGTTGGAAAGGGTTCCAAATCGGGTGAGTTTGGGAAAAAAATATAATCTCCATTTTTATTGCCAAAATCCGGAATTACGGAATGCCTGTGTCCAATGCCAGAAGCCCTGTATAACATCAACATTTCGCTTTTCTCTTCCGGATTCATTCCCGCTGCCTCTGCCATGAAATCCACAATTTTGTACTGTGTATTTTTATACTTCGGGACAGCAGTTCCAATGGATTTCAGGTAACTCTTCATTTATTTAGGGGGACTATTTTAGAATCAATATAAGAAAACCAATTGTTATAACATATAAATGGTATATTTATTATGCGTATTAACGATCACAAACAACATTACTCGCTTAATCATTTGATTACAAAATATAGCGTTATTTAGTTTCTTTAAGTGTAAATTTAGTGACATTACTTAAGTCTTACTATGATAAAAAAGTCCACCATTCAACATCTTCGGATACCTTTTTCCATATACCTGATGCCTTTTTTTTGCTTTGCGGTAAGCCAGTCACAGCATCCGAATTATTGGTATCTGTTTGTTTCTTTTATAGTCATTCACCTCTTTTTCAACCCCGCCAGCAACGCTTTCAACAGCTATTACGACAAAGACGAGGAAAGCATTGGAGGGCTTGAAAATCCTCCTCCTGTTGACAGCGAATTACTTTGTGTTTCACTCGTTTTTGACCTGATAGGTCAATTGCTTTGTTTTCTCATCAGTTGGCAATTTGCGTTGATGGTTTTCATTATTGGCTTGTTATCCAAAGCCTATAGCCATCCGGCAATTCGTTTAAAAAAATATCCATTTGCAGGACTTCTTACGGTTGTCATTTTTCAGGGTGCCTGGACCTACCTCATGTCCATTTTAGCAATAGAAAATCTATCGTATAAGGAATTGATTACTGAAAAAAACGTATTGGCGGCCGGACTTTGTTCATTAATTCTACTAGGCTCCTATCCTATGACACAGGTATATCAGCACGGGGAAGATGGCAGAAGGGGCGATCAAACCATTAGCCGGATTCTTGGTATAAAAGGCACTTTTTACTGGACAATAATCGTTTTTTCCATTGGTACAGCAGGATTTTTCTTGTACTTTTTTCATTATTATTCTCTTGGTATTGCATTCCTCTTTCCTGCATTTATGAGTCCAACACTCATTTATTTTTTTCTTTGGTTTCTTCGTGTGCTTAAAGATGAAAGAGAAGCCGATTTTCGTTCTACTATGAACCTTACTAAAATTTCTTCGATTAGTTTTATTGCACTCTTTACCTTTTTGTATTTTTTTGCCTAATCAAAACAAGCTATGTCAATATGATAAGATTAAAAAGGCAGGAGAAGTAAAAAAATACACTTTTGAACCAACCACTTTTCTTTGATACATAACAAATCAAGTGCAGACGAAACAAATGACGGTAAATAATCAGCACAAGGTTGGCACATGTCTAGATTAACCAGTCGCCTACGAATACAAGAGGTGAATGGAAATAGGTTTTTGAAAAAAATAACGTAAAAAGGGTTCGATTAATAATCGAACCCTTTTTACGTTATAATAAAAATATAGAACTTATTGTTTCAAGACAGCGTCTGCCAGAACTACTACTTTATTGTTTAATACTTCTATAATACCTCCTTCAATTAAAAACTTTTCTTCGTCTTTATCTTTAGCCGTTTTGCGTATGGTTACATATCCTTTGCTCAAATTACTTACAAGAGGAGCATGTTTTTCCAATACTTCAAATCCACCTTCTGTTCCAGGAAGGTTTACAGCATAGACTTCCCCACTGAACACTTTCAATTCCGGAGTTAATATATCTAAAGTCATACGTTACTTATGTTTATAAACAGGATTCTGTCAGAATAAATTATTTTGCTTCTGCCATCAATTTTGCGCCTTTTGCCACTGCATCTTCGATAGTACCTACCAAGTTGAAGGCTGCTTCAGGAAGATTGTCATGTTTCCCGTCCATAATTTCATTGAAGGAACGAATTGTATCTTTAATGTTTACCAAAGCCCCTTTTAGTCCGGTGAATTGTTCCGCTACGTGGAATGGTTGAGATAGGAAACGTTGCACACGTCTTGCACGATGTACTACTTGTTTGTCTTCGTCCGACAATTCATCCATACCAAGGATGGCAATGATATCTTGAAGTTCTTTATATCTCTGAAGAATCTCTTTTACCCTCTGAGCGCAATCGTAATGCTCGTTGCCAAGAATATCACGACTCAAAATTCTTGAAGTAGAATCCAAAGGATCCACTGCAGGATAAATTCCAAGCTCAGAAATTTTACGGTTCAATACCGTAGTAGCATCTAAGTGAGAGAAGGTTGTAGCCGGAGCCGGATCTGTCAAGTCATCTGCAGGAACGTATACCGCTTGTACAGAAGTGATGGATCCACGTTTTGTAGACGTAATTCGTTCTTGCATGGCACCCATTTCAGTTGCCAATGTTGGTTGGTATCCAACTGCGGAAGGCATACGACCTAGAAGTGCCGATACCTCAGAGCCTGCTTGTGTAAAACGGAAGATATTATCAATAAAGAATAGAAT
>DATHPH010000438.1:0-3052 GCA_035484095.1 Cytophagaceae bacterium
ATGCGCATCTTATGTGCCGAAACCCCGCTTTCGATTGCCCTTGACGAAGAAATTGTCGGCATCAAAACGGTGGAGGAAAAGAAAAAAATAATGGAATATATACAACCCCACTATATTATTTTAAAACCCACGTTAACAGGTGGATTGGAGATGAGTAAAGAATGGATTCGTATCGCTGAGTCACTCCATATTGGTTGGTGGATTACCTCAGCCCTGGAATCAAACATTGGATTGAATGCGATTAGTCAGTTTACATCCTCTCTTCATGTTTCGATGCCACAAGGATTGGGTACAGGACAATTATATCAGAATAATATTCCCTCTCCACTCACTATTATAAATGGGGAGCTATTGTATGATATAGCCCAGAAGTGGGATTTAGGTATTTTTTCTTAACTTGTACTATAAATTAATTTTCCTGTTACATGGAATCAGAACTTCATTCGAAAGGAACTTTTTTGTTTTTTAGCAAAGATTATGTTGCTGAATTTGTATATGGCGGTATTGATGGAGCAATTACTACGTTTGCTGTGGTTGCGGGGGCTTCCGGTGCAAATTTGAATCTTTCTGTAATCATTATTTTAGGTGTAGCAAACCTTCTTGCCGATGGATTTTCTATGTCCGTTGGGAATTATTTTTCCACCAAAGCCGAAAGAGATAATTATGAAAAACATAAAGCAATTGAATACTGGGAAGTTGAAAATATGCGGGAAAAAGAAATTGAAGAAATAAGAGAAATTTATGCGCGCAAAGGATTTAAAGATGATTTATTAGACCAGGTTGTAGCTACTATTATTGCTAATAAAGACGTATGGGTCGACACAATGATGAAAGAAGAATTGGAAATGGTAAAAGATGAAAAAACGCCTATTAAAACCGCAAGCGTCACTTTTATTGCTTTTGTTTTAATAGGATTCATCCCGCTTCTTTCCTATCTCGCTTCATGGATCTTCGATCTTGATAAAACAAATATTTTCATTTATTCCTGTATTTTTACCTGCATTGGTTTGGCCATTGTAGGATATTTTAAAAGCATAGTTACAGAGAAAAATCCTTTCGTCAGTATTGCTGAAACACTTGTTTTAGGTGGGGCTGCAGCAGGACTATCCTACGTGGTGGGAGCAGTTCTGGAAAAAATGTTTATGTAAACAAGATAGATGTTTTATTTCGCTCTTTCTATAGTGTACTGTACAAGCTGGGAAAGCGATTTTTTATATATAGAATCCGGAAATGTATTTAAAAGTTCGAATGCTTCGCTTTGGAACCGCAACATAGCTTCTGTCGCATATTCGATTCCTCCGGATTTCTTTACAAATTGAATTACCTCTGCTACTTTTTTCGGTTTATGATTCTCGTTCTTAATGATATTGACGATTTTACGCTTTTCTAGCCAACTTGCTTTGTTGAGGGCATGAATGACAGGCAATGTCATTTTTCGTTCCTTAATATCAATTCCAACCGGTTTGCCTATTACTTCAGCACTTGTATAGTCGAAAAGATCGTCTTTTATTTGAAAAGCCATACCTACTTTTTCGCCAAACAAACGAATTTTTGCGATTACTTCCGGCGAAGCATTGACCGAAGAAGCACCTACACCACAACAAGAAGAAATCAATGAAGCCGTTTTCTGGCGAATAATTTCATAATAAATTTCCTCTGTGATGTTTAAATTTCGGGCTTTTTCAATTTGAAGCAATTCACCTTCGCTCATTTCCTTTACTGCATCCGATACGATTTTCAATAAATGAAAATCATTGTTGTCAATCGAAAGGAGTAAACCTCTGGAAAGAAGATAATCGCCTACCAATACGGCAATTTTATTTTTCCATAAGGCATTAATTGAAAAAAAACTTCTACGATAGTTTGCATCGTCTACCACATCATCGTGCACAAGAGTAGCTGTATGAAGCAACTCAATAAGTGCGGCACCCCTATAGGTTGAATCGTTGACTTCCCCGCATAAACGTGCAGAAAGAAATACAAACATCGGTCTTAGTTGTTTGCCCTTACGTTTCACGATATAACTCATGATTGTATCGAGCAACATTACCTTCGTTTTCATAGAATCTTTAAATTTCTCTTCAAAGTGCTCTATGTCCTTGATAATCGGATCTTGTATTTCTTTTAAATTCAATTGCATTTCTACCACAAGTATACTTTAATTTTTTGGTTTTAACCAATCGAAAAATACGGTTATATTGGGGTCTGTAATTATTATATCATTATGTTTTTCATACTTTCAAAAATACTTTTTTACTTGTTGATGCCGGTTACCTGGATCACCATTAGTTTGTTTCTTGCGCTGTTTTCAAAAAACGCAAGAATTAAAAAAAAATCCCTTTATACCGGCTTGATTTTGCTTCTTTTTTTTGGGAATGCTGGCATATTGAATCAAGCATTTTTGCTTTGGGAACCCCCCCCGGTTAACCTTTCGGAACTGCCTAACTATGAAGTAGGGATCGTACTAACGGGTGTAATGAATCATGACAAAGAACCACGCGATCGAGTTTATTTTCACAAGGGAGCAGATCGGGTGATTCATACTATCCAGCTTTATAAAATCGGGAAAATAAAAAAAATATTTATTACAGGAGGATCGGGCAGGGTAACGGGTGAAAAGATTTCGGAAGCACCTGAATTAAAAAAAGTATTCCTTCTTTGCGGCGTTCCTGACAGTGCTATAATACTAGAATCTAATTCAAGAAACACGAGAGAGAATGCGCTCTTCTCCAAAAGGGTATTAGATAGTCTGGGAATAACAGGGAAGAAACTTTTAATTACTTCTGCTTTTCACATGCCCCGATCAAAAGGATGTTTTGATCGGGTAGGTCTAAAAACAGATATATTTCCAACAGATTATTATGGTGGGACAATGACGCTAACACCGGATGTTTGGCTAATTCCAAATGAAAAAACATACGGTGGTTGGCACATCCTGATTCACGAATGGATTGGGTATGCAATGTACAAGTTGATGGGATATGCATAGACGATGCGCAGTGCTATATGTGGTGCAATGTTAAACCATCTGCTATCGTTTACTTGTATAGGG
>DATHPH010000439.1:0-9530 GCA_035484095.1 Cytophagaceae bacterium
TTGGTAATTTTTCCGCATTGGCGCAAAAAAATATTCGGAGAATGTTGGCGTATTCTTCCATAGGGCATGCAGGTTTTTTGCTTATGGCCATTATCACTATAAAGGAATTAGCATTACCTGCTATTTTATTTTATTTCACTGTGTATTTGTTTATGAACTTTACTGCTTTTGGGTTGGTTGATATTTTTGCAGGGAAGGTCAGCTCTACTGATGTGAATAACTTTAAAGGGTTGGGTTTAAAAATGCCATTTATGGGAGGTATATTTGTTTTAACTATGATCGCGCTTACAGGACTTCCCCCTACTGCAGGATTTTATGCCAAGCTGTTCGTATTTTCAGCTCTGTGGGAAACATATCATATTACAAATAATCCCCTTTTCCTTGTCCTTCTTTTATTTGGTTTGTTAAACACAGTAGTTGCGCTCTTCTACTATCTCAGAATTCCTTATTTTATCTTTTTTAAAAAGGGTGAATCCGATAGAATACTTACATCAGAGCCTCCATTGGTTTACATCTTTGTTGCGCTGATTTCGTTACCTTTAATAATATTATTCCTTAACCCAAACTGGGTACTGAACGTAATAGGACAAATCAAACTGTAGCTGATCTGATATGAGCGATCCGATAAAACATGAGTGCGGTATAGTTTTGATAAGGTTACGGAAACCTTACTCTTACTATGTAGAAAAGTATGGTCCTTTGTATGGAGTGCAAAAGCTCTATATGATGATGGAAAAACAAAGCAACAGGGGGCAGGACGGAGCTGGAGTTGCGACTATTAAGATTGAGGTGAAAGAAGGAAAAAGATATATAAGCCGCTATCGTTCTGTAGATCCTCAACCTATCACCGATATTTTTGCCAAAATCAATAAAAAATTTACCAAAGCACTTCGGGATAACAAAGATAAAGCTACGGATGCTCGTTGGCTTTTGGATAATGTTGCTTTTACGGGTGAAGTGCTTCTGGGGCATTTGCGTTATGGTACGCATGGCGATAACGAAATAGAAAATTGTCATCCTTTTCTTCGTCAAAATAACTGGCGTAGTCGTAACCTGGCATTGGCAGGAAATTTCAATATGACCAATGTAGATGAGTTGTTTCGTAAACTTGTAGACATCGGACAGCATCCCAAAGAAAAAACCGATACGGTTACCGTAATGGAAAAAATGGGACACTTTCTGGACGAAGAAAATCAAGAAATTTTTGATAAATATAAAAATCAATATACCAATAGGGAAATTTCTGATATTATTGAAAGTGAGTTAGATATTCAACGTGTTTTGATGCGTGCCTGTAAAGACTTGGACGGAGGCTATGCCATGGTAGGCATGACCGGATACGGAGCTTCCTTCGTAGCCCGTGACCCTGCTGGTATTCGTCCTGCTTACTATTATGCCAACGACGAAGTGGTGGTAGTGGCTTCTGAAAAACCTGCGATCAAAATTGCCTTTAATGTAGAGTATGATCAGATAAAAGAAGTGGAGCCGGGTCATGCATTAATTATAGAAAAGGACGGTTCTTATACACAAAAACAATTTATTGAGCAGGTAGAGAAAAAATCCTGTTCGTTTGAACGTATTTACTTTTCAAGAGCTTCCGACCCGGATATTTATTCGGAAAGGAAAAAATTAGGCTTCTGTCTTTACCCTCAGATACTTGAATCAGTTGGATATGACCTGGAGAATACGGTATTTTCGTATGTTCCCAATACTGCTGAAACCTCTTTCTTAGGAATGATGTCTGGTATTGAAGAATATACCGCTCGGTATAGAATGAAGGCTGTTTCCGATGGAATTCTCAAAGGAGAAGATCTGAACAAGGCGTTGTCTTTTCGGCCAAGAGTAGAAAAAATGGTCATAAAAGATGCGAAGTTGCGCTCTTTTATTACTTCCGATGCACAGCGTGATAATTTTGTTACAAATTTATACGACACCACTTACGAGGTAATAAAAAAGGGAGTTGATAATATTGTCATTATTGACGATTCTATTGTGCGCGGAACTACGCTTGAAAAAAGTATTATTCGTATGTTGGATAAACTTTCTCCTAAAAAAATAGTGATTGTATCTTCTGCCCCTCAAATAAGGTATCCGGATTGTTATGGGATTGATATGTCGAAGGTGAAGGAATTCGTCGCTTTTAGGGCTATGCTGGAATTGTTGAAAGAAACCAAACAAGAAAATTTACTTGATTCAGTTTTGGATAAATGCAAATCGGCTATTAATAATTTAAGTGGAAATATGGAGAACCATGTAAAGGAATTATATGCTCCATTTACCTACGAACAAGTATCCAACAAGATTGCGGAAATAGTTACCCCTAAAGATTGTAAAGCAGAAATTCAAGTGGTATACCAGACGGTGGAAAACCTCCATAAATCTTGCCCGAATCATTTAGGCGATTGGTATTTTACCGGCGATTACCCAACTCCTGGTGGAAATAGAGTAGTGAATAAAGCTTTTATTTTCTATATGGAAGGAAAGATTGTAAGGGCTTATTGATCTTTTGCCGATTGTTCGTTTCTGTAATTGGGTAGTAAGACTTTTACTTCTGTGTATTTTCGGTCCTCTGATCGAATCGTAATAGTACCTTTTATTTTTTGTAAAGTTTCTTTTACAATATATAATCCAAGTCCGGAACCGCTGTTTATTTCAGTTCCTCTGTAAAACATATTGAATACTTTGCGCAAATGTTCTTCTCCTATTCCAATTCCATTGTCCCATATAGTTAATTCTGCTTGCTCAGCAGTTATGTTGATTGTAATAAAAATGCAAGATTCCGGTTTTGATAAATCGGCATATCGTATGCTATTTGAAATAAGATTGCTTAATACAACATTTAACCTTAGGATGTCGGACACAAATAAACTATTTTCATTTACGGTAATCGTTTTTTTGACACGAGGGCAATTTTCAATGTATTGAAGTTGGTTGAAAATCTGCTCAAGCATTTCAAGAAAATGAACAGGTTCGTATTGTAGTTCCATCCTGGCGTTTCTGGAAATATTTAGAATGTCTACAATGTAGCGATCTAATTTTTGAATGGATTTTTCTTGGAGAGTCAAGAATTTTTTTAAGGTGTCTGGATCGGTTTCTCTTTTGCTAATTTCTATCAACCCAAGCAAAGAAGTTAAGGGTGCTCTTAAATCATGAGAGGCTTTATATACAAAACTATCTAATTCATGGTTTGTTTTTTTTAAGTTTTCATTTCTCTTGAGCAGTGTTTGATTGAGACGTTCTAATTTTTTTTCTGAATCGGTATTTGCTTTTATTAAGTAATAGATGAAAACACAAATCATGAATATACTTATCGAAAAACAGATTAAATAATTTACTAAAACAAAGCTGGAAAGTCTGTTGGCATTTGGACTGTTGGCATAACCCGTAGTCTCTAAAAAGACAATAGATATTAAGGCAAAGAGACAAGAAAGAGTTATAAACCATTTTTCTTTTGGGGAAAAGAAAAGGAAGATAGCCCCTAAGGTTGGAAACCATAAAAATTCATTTCCCGCCTGCCTACCTTCTATACAGCCGTTTATCAATAATGAAAAGCAACTAAACAGGATCACTAAAAATTTGGAATAATTAAAATGACCTTTTGAAATAAGAAAGAAAGAGAAGGATAATGCAACGATTGTACTTATGTCTAATAGTATGCTTGTGTAGAACTTGTCAAGAAGATCAAGAAAAGTGAACGAAATGCAGGCTATAATAGCAATAATCGTTACCTGCATTGTTAAAAATATTCTTTTATATTCATTCCGTAGCTCTCGATTCAGTAGTAAATACTTTCGAAGGTGAAGAATCATTCTTTGGAGGTTTTTTTTCATGTGAACATTGCCGCTAGAGAAAAAGAGTTTAATTCATTATGTGATTGTTCCTATTCCGGTAAGATATTCTAACGCTGCTTCTAACTCGAGTCGAAATTTTTCTTCGATAAGTTTGTCCCATCCTAAACGTTTTTGCATGTACCTAACTATACCTTCTTTTTCTTCTATAACTTTCTGAATATTGAAGTACGCAAATGCTGTTCTTCGCACAAAAAAATCAAGAGGCGAAGCGGTCATTTCATAACGGATAGAATATTCAAGTTCCGCCAGCCGGAAAGAAGGAAGAGAAGTTTCTGTAATAGATAAATGAGACGCAATTGAAAATATTTTATCGCAGTTGGTACCATAGCGTAAGACAATTTCCTTTACATCGTCCTTGCTCCATCCCGGAATAGTTGTTTCTTTAATTTTATTTTGTACATAGGTTTCAAATTTTTCAGATCCTCCTGCTTTTCCTCCTGATATGGGAGTTTTGTGTGTCATACAGTTGGAAAAGGAAAGCTTGTATTCCTTTTGTAATTTTTTTGCAATAAGATCGGTAACGCGTTCTCCCATTTTTCTGTATCCGGTCAGTTTTCCTCCTGCTATAGAAATAAGACCCGAAGGATAAACAAAGGTTTCATCTTTTCTGGAAATTTCACCCGGCTTTTTCCCTTCTTGTTTTATAAGGGGTCTTAATCCTGCCCATCCGGATTCTACATCTTCGGGTTTTAAATTGACGTTGGAAAATAAAGCATTGACGGATGTCAAAAGATAATCACGTTCATTTTTTGTAATGATAGGTTTTGAAATATCCTGATGGTATTCGGATTCGGTAGTTCCAAGGTATACTTTTCCTGCTCTTGGAATAGCAAAAACCATTCTTCCGGCACCTGCGTCAAAATAAATCGCTTGTCCGATAGGAAGTCTGGAAGCGTCCACTACTATATGCACGCCTTTAGAAAGCAAGAGCTTGTTTTTCCTGGAAGTACCGTCAAGTGTATCGGTTTCATCTACCCAGGGTCCGGTGGCATTTACAACTGCTTTAGCGTGAATTTCATAAACAGTTCCGGAAATCAGATCCGTTACTTTTACACCGGAAATTTTATTTTCTGTATAAAGAAATCCTGTTACTTTGCAATAGTTCAAAGCATTTGCACCTCTTTCGGCCGCTTCTTTAAGGATCTCCAGTGTTAAGCGAGAATCATCGGTTCTGTATTCATAGTAATAGGCACCTGAAATCAGGATGTTTTCTTTGATGAAAGGTTCCATAGCCAATACACTTGCTTTGTGAATGATACGACGTTGTTCTTTTTTCTTTACACCAGCCAGCTTATCGTATAACCACATTCCAAACAAGGCCCCCATTGGACCGATGCTACCCCCCTTCACAATAGGAAGAAGCATCGGTTCGGATTTTGTTACATGAGGTCCGTTTTCAAAAACGATTGCTCTTTCTCTCCCTACTTCTTTGACAAGCGAGAATTCAAACTGTTTTAGATAACGTAAGCCTCCGTGTACAAGCTTAGTGGAGCGACTGGAGGTGCCTTGTGAAAAATCCTGCATTTCAAATAAAGCAGCTTTCATTCCTCTGGTGGTAGCATCCAATAAGATTCCGGCTCCGGTAATTCCACCACCTACGATGATAAGATCTAAGTTTTGTGAGGTAAGTTGATTGAGGTATTCCTCTCTTCTCAGGTATGAAAATTCTTCGGTCATAAATGCTAATGATAGTACAAACTAGCGTAAAAATTGTTGAAAAGCAATTGTTAAACCTACTGAATATTTGCTGTTATTTTAGTATACTTATGGGTAATTTAAATAGTGGTTTTTGAAAAGAGTGTAAATGTAGATTGAGTTATGTCGAATATTGAGAAAGATAGAGTATTACTTACCAGAAGCAATCGAGGATGGAAAAAGTGGGGGCCTTATTTATCCGAAAGGCAATGGGGCACAGTAAGAGAAGATTACAGTGCGGATGGTTCTGCTTGGGAATACTTTAATTTTACCCAATCGCGCAGTAGGGCTTATCGCTGGGGGGAAGATGGAATTTCCGGCATTTGTGATTATAAACAATTTATTTGTTTTGCGATGGCGATGTGGAATGAGAAAGATCCCTTTATCAAGGAAAGGCTGTTTGGACTTACCGGAAATCAGGGAAACCATGGGGAGGACGTGAAGGAATATTATTATTATTTAGATAGTACGCCTACGCATTCCTATATGAAATTTCTCTACAAATATCCTCAAAGCAGGTATCCGTATGAAGAGTTGATATTGGAAAACAGAGAAAGAGGAAGACAGAACCCGGAATATGAATTGATTGATACGGGCGTGTTTGATGAAAATAAATATTTTGATGTTTTTACGGAATATGCAAAATCCGACATGGAAGATATATGTATTCGGATTACTGTTCATAATCGAGGCTCAGAACCAGCCCCCATTCATTTGTTGCCGACTATTTGGTTCAGAAATTTTTGGTCCTTTTTGCCGGGAGATTATAAGCCTACCATTACTTCCGGAACCAACAAGATGTTGCACATTGAACACAAAGATTGGGGATTGTATCATTTGCATTATGAAGGAAATCCGGAGTTGCTTTTTTGTAACAATGAAACCAATCATGTAAGTGTCTACGGTCATGAACCTACGGATGGCTATTGGAAAGATGGTATTAATGATTATGTGGTCGATGGTGTAAAAGGAGCAGTCAATGATGAACTCACGGGTACCAAAGCTTCTCTTAGGTATGCTTATGTGGTGGAACCGGGTAAATCTAAAGAAATACGGTTGAGACTTTCCGATATTCCAATGAAGAATGCCTTTGATGATTTTGATTATGTTTTCAAGACAAGAATAAGGGAGGCCGATATCTTCTACAATGAAATAGCCGGCAAATTGGAAAACATCGATCTTAAAAATATTCAGCGACAAGCTTTTGCTGGAATGCTGATGACAAAGCAATTTTATTATTACGATGTTTCCATCTGGCAAAAAGGCGATAATGATTCATCGCCCCCTGATAACCGGAAATATGGTCGAAACAAAGACTGGAAGCATCTTAACAATATGGAAATTATTTCCATGCCCGATAAATGGGAATACCCGTGGTATGCCGCCTGGGATTTGGCTTTCCATTGTATTCCCATCGCTATTGTGGACCCTGATTTCGCAAAACGACAACTCATCCTCTTGCTTCGGGAGTGGTACATGCATCCTAACGGGCAGATTCCTGCTTATGAATGGAGTTTCAGTGATGTCAATCCGCCGGTACATGCCTGGGCCGCCTGGCGTGTATACGAGATAGAACGGGATCTATACGGGAAAGGGGATCTCAATTTTCTGGAAAGAGTTTTTCATAAACTCATGCTTAACTTTACCTGGTGGGTAAATCGGAAAGATAGCCAGGGACATAATATTTTCGAAGGAGGGTTTCTTGGATTGGATAACATTGGAGTGTTTGATCGCAGCGCACCTTTGCCTATGGGTGGAAGCATCGAACAAGCAGATGGCACCAGTTGGATGGCGATGTATTCTCTCGATATGATGAGGATTGCACTTGAACTGGCACAGCGGAATTCTTCTTACGAAGACACGGCCTCTAAATTTTTTGAGCATTTTATGTACATTGCTGGCGCTATTGCCAACCTGAGTGGTGGTGGATTGAATTTGTGGAACGACGAAGATGAATTTTTCTACGATGTATTGAATACCCATGATGGAAACTATACTCCGTTGAAAGTCCGTTCGATGGTTGGATTAATTCCATTGTTTGCAGTGGAAACATTGGAGCCAAGCAAGATTGACAGATTTCCTCATTTCAAAAGAAGGTTGGAGTGGTTCTTAAGTTACAGACCTGAATTAGCTTCTTTGGTATCAACAAGAGAAGTACCTTATTGGGGGATTAAGAGAAGACTTTCACTTGTAAGGGAAAGTCGTTTGCGTTCTATTTTAAAAAGAATGCTGGACGAAAGTGAATTCTTGTCTGATTACGGTATTCGTGCCTTGTCCAAATTTCACAAAAATCAACCCTATACTTTTTCGTGGGAAGAAAATAAATATACGGTAGAATACATGCCTGGCGAGTCGGATACCGGTATGTTTGGCGGTAATTCTAACTGGAGAGGTCCTGTATGGTTTCCGGTAAATTATATGATTATAGAATCTTTAAAAAAATTCAGTTCTTATTATCAGGAAGAATTCAGTATTGAATATCCTACCGGCTCAGGCAAAAAAATGAATCTCCAACAAGTAGTAGATGAATTGAGCAGAAGATTAATCGGCATTTTTGCAAAAGATAAAAACAACCGTCGTGCTGTTTATGGGAATCATAAAAAGTTTCAGGAAGATCCGCATTTTAAAGATTATATTTTGTTTTACGAATATTTTCACGGCGACAATGGAACAGGGATCGGGGCTTCCCATCAAACCGGCTGGACAGGCATCGTAGCAGACCTGATTAATTCACAGTATAACCGGTAATGAAGAGTGTAAAAATTGTATTGCCTGCGTATAACGAAGAGAAATCATTGCCTTCCTTATTGCGAAAAATCAGCGCAGTGGCAATACATGATGTGTATCGAATAGAAGTATTGGTAGTGAATGATGGGAGTACAGATCAAACAGCCCAGGTAGCATTGGAAGCTGCTTCTTCTAACGTTGCTCTTTTGAATTTAATACCCAACAGAGGTTTGGCTGGTGCTATCCGGGAAGGATTGAAAGAAGCCTTGACGAATATGGAAGCAGAGGATATTGTGGTTACCATGGATGCGGACGATAGCCATGACCCTTTGTTGATTCTTAAAATGGTAGAAGAAGTAAATAGGGGAGCGGATATAGTGATTGCTTCCCGATATAGAAAAGGCTCAAAAATTATTGGACTTTCTAATTATCGGAAAATGTTGAGTTTTGTGGCTGGAGGATTATTTCGTGTAGTCTTTGCTGTAAAGGGGGTACGTGATTATACCTGTGGTTACAGAGCCTATAAAGTGTCTTTGCTTAAGAAAGCGCAAAGGCACTATGAAGAGAAGTTGATAGAACAAAAAGGATTTGCTTGCATGGCCGAAATCCTGGTAAAGATGAAGTTGTTTCACCCAATAATTGTTGAAGTGCCTTTTATACTCAGGTATGATCAAAAAAAAAGTGCCAGTAAGATGAATATACTAAAAACAATACGGCAGACACTTTATTTACTTTTTAAAGGAATATAGATAATATGAGTTTTGTAAAAAAACATGGCTCTTTTCTTTTTGTATTGGTTATTTCCTGTTGTCTGAATTTTATTAATATAGGTGCTTACGAATTAAGCAGCGACGAATATATAACCGTTAATATTTCCAATGGATTTGATGTAACGTCAGCAGGTCAGCTTAATAATAAACAGCTGCCGTTACATCGTATAATTTTTACAAGCTCCGATTTTTGGAAAAATAATACTATTCGCAATGTAATGCGTTGCACGGAAAACGATAATGGAAATTCTGTTTTTTATAATCTCATTTTGCATGGATGGCTGAAAATTGTCGGTGTTTCTGTTTTTAATGCTCGAATTTTGTCGGTTATTTTTTCTTTTTTTGCAATCATAGTTTTTTATGGAATGAGCCTGAATATTTTTGAAAATAAAAGGATAGCTGTTTTTGCTGTTGGAATTCTTATGATTCACCCCATATTTCTTCATTATGCACATACGGCCAGAGCCTATGCCTTGACCATATTATT
>DATHPH010000440.1:0-5528 GCA_035484095.1 Cytophagaceae bacterium
AAGGGCGATTCCAGGTATTCCAAAAATTCCAACTATTCATGTAACGAAACGATTACTCCACTATTTTTATATTGTAAAATTGTAGTATTCTTGAATATCAATTCGTTATACTTATGAGCAACAGACTTCTAACAGTGTACGCTGAAAGTAATTATTACTAACGGGAAAATACGACTTCACTCTACTACTCGTCAAATATACGTGTTTTTGAATAAAGTTTCAATTTAATAAGAACGTAGAGCAAGTTCCGATTTTAAAAAATAACATTTGATTTTATCTACCTCCTGATATTGAAAAGTCGGTACACTAAAAGAGATTTTAAAAATTTCCTTTTTTTAAATCCAGCTACAACCTCTTCGATAAAAGATCCATTCAAATGAATTTATTGGAAATTCCAAACCAAAACTATTTTGTAATTATCCTAAAAACTTAGGTACCCGAAAATAATCAGAATCTTTTTTGGGAGCATTCTTCAATGCGTCTTCATGTTTTAAAGAATTATTAACCACATCTTCCCGGAGCATATTGACTTCTTCACTCATGTGAATCAATGGTGCTATTTGATCGGTATTGACTTCGTTAAGCTTGTCCATCCAGGTCAATATTTTATTAAAGTTATCAGACATTTTAGCTGCTTCCTTTTCATCAAATTCCAACCTCGCCAAATGGGCTATCTTTCTAATGGTTTCCTTGTCTACGCTCATTATTTTATAAATTAATTCGACTGTTTAGTATTCAGTAGTTCGTGTTGTTTCAGCAATTCCTGATATATAATTGTAAACGTTTTTATTTTAAGGTCGTCCAGACTTTCCAGGGTCATCCCTTTTGTCTCAATCGGTTCGTGTATAATCACTTTCATCAAATGCCGGTGAGGTACAAAACTTCCATCGTCGGGTAAAATTAACCAATTATATGGAATTGTCACAGGAACGATTGGTACTTGTTTTTCAATGGCTACACGAAATGCTCCATCTTTAAACTCAATCATGGAAGGTTGTGGAGATTTGGGAATAGTTCCTTCCGGAAAATAAGCTAAACTCCTACCTTTATCAATCGCTTCCAACGATTTTTGCAAAGTATCAAATTTACTTCTTGCACTGGATCTATCTACCGGAATGTGGAGGTTTCTAAACATATACCCAAACAACGGAACCTTCGCCAAAGAAGACTTTCCGATAAACATAAAATAGCCTGGCAATGCATAACAAAGAGAAGGAATATCCATGTAAGAAGAATGATTGGCACAATAAACATAGCTTTTTTTTGCCGAAGGTCTAAAGTGAAAAACTATTTTGGTAGGTAAAAAACAAAACCAAAAAACAATATATGCCCAAAGTTTATTAAGAAATTGACCTGCCGGTTTCCAACTTTCGCGTTGTGTAAACAATACGAAAAATGGAAACAAAATTAGGAAAACAGAAACAAACCAAGTAAAAACCCAATACTTATAAACAAATTTAAAAACTTTCATAGAATATGTGGTACACGCTAAATTTAATAGCCCAAAATGCGGGCTGCTTTTAATATTCCTGCTATAGTGAGACTATCTGTTATTCTATTTTGCATAATCATTTCCACTACTTCTTTCAAATGAATTTTTTTCACTTCCAATTCTTCTGTTTCTTCCGGTTCACTGATACCGGATTGTAAATCAGTAGCCAGGTATAGAAAACCTTCCTCATCGGTAACGGAATTAGAAGTATGAATACGTCCAATCATTTTCCAGGAAGAAGCAACCAACCCTGTTTCTTCTTTTAATTCTCTTTGGGCAGCAAACAAGGGTTCTTCGTTCAAAGGCCCACCACCCTCCGGAATCTCCCAACTGTATTCATTTAAAGTATAACGGTATTGACCGACCAAATATGTGTACCCTTCCGCGTCCACAGGAATAATACCAATCGCTTTGTTCTTGAAACTTACCACTCCGTATATTCCTTTACCTCCTTTTGGATTTATGACATCCGACTCCGTTACCTGAATCCAAGGATTACTATAAACAGATTTAGTCGATAATGTTTTCCACGGATTGATTGTTTCGTCCAACATTAGAATTGTTTTTTGACCAAATGTACATATATTTTAAAAATAATTTAAATTTATAGCTTATGTTCACCTAAACCATTTATTACTATGATGAAATTCAAATTTATTATACTGGTATTCGCTCTTTTATTCACATCTCTTACATCTATCGAAGCAGCCGATAGAGCAAGGGCAAAAATCGTTCTTTCCAAAACGAACCGTGCAATCGGAGTAGCCCAAATGACTGTAAAAAGAACAAAAAAATACACAGGAAAATTGGGAAAGGCTGTAAAAGAAGCACGCATTGCAAGAAAATATTATATTGAAGGGAATTACGATAAAAGCATCCACCATTCCTTATATGCAAGAAGACTTGCTACTGAAGTTATAAAAGAAAATAATGCCAAAATCGGATCAGACAATATTAACTCTACAGACGAAAATGCATTTGTTGCTACTTCACCTTCCGATGAGGAATTAATAAGAGAAACAAACGCAACCAATCCGGTCGAATTAAAAGACGAAGATTTGATGAATGGAAATCTGGAAGTAGAAGTTCAATAATCCTCAATTTTAATAAAGCAACTACTTCTTAGAAATCTCATTTAACTACAATAATGCTCGGATTAAAATTAGCAACTGACCCACGTTGGATCAACATTGCAGAAAAAAATATTGGCGAAATATTAATTGACCACGCTTACTGTGAGCAAAAAGCGGCGACCAATGGAATCTCTCTTATTATACAATATCCTGAAAGAGAACTATTGGTAGAAACCGTTACCCCTATTGTAGCAGAGGAATGGGGGCATTTCCGTATGGTGCTTAAAGAAATGTCCAAACGAGGATACAAATTAGGGCCTAAAAGAGCAGATAAATACGTCATCGATCTATTTAAATTAGAAAGAAAAGGTGGGAAAACGGAGAGACAGCTAATGGATAAACTTCTTATTGGGGCAATGATTGAAGCCAGAAGCTGCGAACGTTTTAGAATTTTGTCAGAAAATATCGCAGATCAAGAGTTACGAATATTTTATCACGAACTCATGATTTCTGAAGCAGGGCATTACAGAACCTTTCTTGATTTAGCCAAAGAATATATGCCTGAGGAGGAAGTGAAACAGCGGTTACAGGAAATGTTGGAAGCGGAAGCGGAAATCATAAGAAATCTGGAAGTGAGAGGAGATCGGGTGCATTAAATTTGTAGTACATCATCCAATAGCAGGAACAAGGTTCAACCTAACTGCCTTTCTTATTTATCCTTTAGTAAAAAAGTTGATACGATTGACAATAGAAATATCTTTTATTATAAAACGATCTACATTTTAATATTTTACGATAAAAAAACAGTAAGAAAAGGTGCATGTATTTTACCACGAAGAACTAATTTCAAATGACATACCACTAAAATTAAAGAAGTTAAAAAACCTCTATTCACTTAAGCGTGTTTCTCCAGCTGCTTTACCAATACATCAAAATCTTTAGGATAAGGAGCAACTACTGTTAATTCTTTTCCATTCAACTGTGTAAATTTAAGGGAATAGGCGTGAAGCGCAACTCGTTTAATGAGGGGTTGTTCTTCCGTGTTTTGTTTCAGATTAAAACCTTTCTTTTTCAATTCTGACAGATAAATCATTTTTCCACCATATTGTTCATCGCAAACAATGGGAGCTTTCAAACAAGTTAAATGAATACGAATTTGGTGCATTCGACCTGTAATAGGAAGGCATTGAACAAGGGTATGCTTTTTATAGGCCCTTATCGTATTGAAAAAAGTTTCTGCCAGCTTTCCGTTTACACGATCAATTTTTACGATTCCATTGTTCTGCGCATGAATAGGTAAATACACATTTACATCCTGGAAATCCTGTACTCCATCTACTACAGCGTGGTATTCTTTTGTTACTTTACGATCTTCGAACTGAATTGCCAAATGCCGGTACGCCTCCGGGTTTTTCGCAATCGCCAATACTCCGGAAGTCTCTTTATCCAGACGATGGCATACCTGTGCATCGTCGCTGTAAGCTCTT
Source organism: Cytophagaceae bacterium (assembly GCA_035484095.1). Lineage (GTDB taxonomy): Bacteria > Bacteroidota > Bacteroidia > Cytophagales > Cytophagaceae > JANYCO01. The sequence goes on from DATHPH010000440.1 coordinate 4,053, forward strand.
GCCATCTTTTTTATATTAAAAGTATCAGCTCGATCGTCTAAGGTAGAAACATAAGGCGGTTTGTTGACTAATATATAATCTTCGTCTTCAAATAGTATTAAATCTTTAAAATCCGGTATCTTCATTCACTCCATTTACCTCATACTAGAGGTATTTTCATTGTTTATCACTTTCCCTCTTTTTAATTTAAACATAAAATTGGTACCCTCTCCCATAACGCTTTCTACGCGTACTTTAGAATTGTGCGCTTCCACAATATGTTTAACAATTCCCAACCCAAGACCGGTACCTCCTCTATCTTTTGCACGGCTTTTTTCTACTCGATAAAACCGCTCAAAAATACGTGTCAGGTGCTTTTGTTCAATACCAGGACCATCGTCTTTCACTGAAACGTCCACTTCTTCGTTTTCAATGACAAACTTTACCAATACGGTTCCTCCATCTTTGCCATATTTGACAGCATTGACAATCAAATTAGTCATCACTTGTCCTATTCGCATTTTATCGGCAAACACATAACACGATTTGGGGTTGTACTTATAAAATTTAAGCTTCGTACCTCTCTTTGCTGCCGACTCTTCCAACTGATCAAAAATATCTTCTGTTAGTTTCAGCAAATCAAAGCTTTGTACGTGCATTTTGATTTCTCCGATTTCTAATTGAGAAATGGTGATAAGATCCTGCACCAGCATATTTAATCCATCTAAACTGTTGGCTGCTTTGGTTAAAAATTTATCCCGTACTTCTATATCGTCCACCGCTCCGTCTATAAGCGTGTGTACGAAACCCTGAGCTGCAAAAATAGGTGTTTTTAATTCGTGTGAAACATCTGCCAGAAACTCTCTTCGAAAGGTTTCAAGTTTCTTCAGTTCTTCAATTTCCATTTGTTTCTTCTCGGCGAAATCAATAATTTCTTCTTTGATTCTTCTTAATGGAGTACGATTCGCAATATTTATTTTGGGTTTTGAAAAACTATAATCCTTCTTTTTTATTTTTTCAAGCAACTTATAAATAGTATCTATTTCGTGAAAAACAAAAATTTCCAATGAAAAGAAAACAATCGCCAATGTCACTATAAAGAAAACAAAAAGATAAAAAAAATAAAGTATTGAAAAGTCAAGTATTGTATAAAGAATCGCCGCCATAAAAACAGCAAGCACTATACTAACAATCAACGAAACAGTTTTAGCATTAAACAGCATATACTCTAATTCTCATAAGAAAATTTATACCCTATTCCTTTAATAGTGGTAATATATCCTTCACCGATTTTCTCTCTGACTTTTCGAATATGAACATCGATTGTTCTTGGTACTACAAAAACATCCGCTCCCCATATATATTTCAATAAATCATCTCTGCCATACACAACTTCTGGATGAAGGGACAAAAAATACAATAGTTCAAATTCTTTTTTGGGAAGTATAATTTTTTCACCATTCTTGGTAACAGTATAACTGGTGCGATCGATGACAA
>DATHPH010000441.1:0-2521 GCA_035484095.1 Cytophagaceae bacterium
AATATTTAATTCTTATAAGTACGCTTTTTATCAGGAGAGAACGATTTAGGGTCTATACTAAACTGGTGGTGGAAGAATGCATTCAGGTGGGTTATGATTCTATATTTATTGTAGTAATTGTATCGACTTTTATCGGTGCAGTAACTGCCGTTCAAACCGGTTACAACTTGGTGAGCGATTATATTCCGGTATCAGTTATTGGAACAATTGTAAGAGACATGACCATTCTCGAATTGGCCCCCACTATTATTTCAGTCGTGTTGGCCGGTAAAGTTGGATCAAATATAGCAGGCTATCTTGGTACGATGAGAATAACTGAGCAAATAGATGCCTTAGAAGTAATGGGTATTAATTCAGCTTCTTATTTGATTTTACCAAAGATTCTAGGATGCATGATTATGTTTCCTATGCTTGTTATTATTTCTGCGTTTCTATCAATTTATGGTGGTTTTCTGGCAGGAACACTCACACACGCGTTGACAGAAGAAGAATATATTAAGGGAGTTCGCCAAGGGTTTCAAGCTTATAATATATGGTTTGCCTTGATAAAGTCTTTTGTTTTTGCATTTATAATTTCTTCTATTTCTTCTTATAACGGTTACTTTACCAAAGGAGGAGCATTGGAAGTGGGACAGTCAAGTACTACTGCTGTGACAAACAGTTGTATAGGAGTACTTTTAGCTGATTTCTTTTTGGCAAAATTATTATTGTAATAGAAATTGGAATAAGAAAAACGAATGATTCAATTCACAAACATCAATAAAACCTTTCAAGACAAAGAAGTATTGAAAAACGTAACTGGTACTTTTGTGCAGGGCAAATGCAATCTCATCATTGGCGCCAGTGGTACAGGAAAAAGCGTACTACTAAAATGTTTGGTCGGTCTTGTGAAACCTGACACAGGAAGTATACAGTACGATGGAAGAGAATTCACAAACGTTCAAAACGATACCAAACAGGCAATAAGAAGGGATATTGGAATGCTCTTTCAGGGAGGAGCGCTTTTCGATTCAAAAACAGTGGAGGAAAATGTAATGTTCCCTCTGGACATGCTTACAAAAATGTCTAAAAGTGAAAAATACGACCGCGTAAATTATTGTCTTCAAAGAGTAGGGCTTGACAATGTCAACATGCTTAAACCTTCTCAAATCAGCGGTGGCATGCAAAAAAGAGTTGGTATTGCCAGAGCGATCGCAATGAATTCAAAATACCTTTATTGCGACGAACCAAATTCCGGTCTTGACCCACAAACTTCCATATTGATTGATACACTTATTAAAGACATTACCGACGAATACAACATTACCACCGTTGTGGTAACCCATGACATGAATTCTGTACTTAGTATTGGCGACAATGTACTATTTATGTACAAGGGAGAAAAAGTATGGGAAGGAACCAAAACAAATATTCTGGATACAAATATAAAATCGCTACAGGATTTTCTTTTTGCAAATAAATTAATTCGTGAAATGAAAGCGCATAATAAGTAATTTTTTATGCTCACCAACCGTCAGCTATTTCTTTCCTCGCTTGCACAGACTTCCAATAGTCCATTATTTCTAGAAATAGAAAAAGCAGAAGGCATCTTTTTGTTTGGTCCTGATGAAAAACAATATATTGATCTGATCTCTGGAATTTCCGTAAGCAATATAGGTCATAGGCACCCGAAAGTAATAGAAGCCATCAAAAATCAGTTGGATAAATACCTGCACCTCATGGTATATGGTGAATACATTCAGTCTCCACAAATACTATTGGCAGAAAAGCTAAAAACAACCTTACCCTCCCGACTGAATAGTGTCTATTTTGTAAACTCCGGAGCAGAGGCAACCGAAGGTGCGTTAAAACTTGCCAAACGGTATACCGGAAGAGCAGAAATTATTTCTTGCACGAAAGCATATCATGGCTCTACAAACGGTGCCTTGTCCGTCATGGGGGATGAGTATTTCAAACAAGCCTTTCGTCCCCTGCTTCCCGGAATCAGCCATATTCAATTTAACGACATAGAGGAATTAAATTGTATCACAAACCATACTGCTGCGGTCATTATTGAAACAATTCAGGGCGAAGCAGGTATCAGGGTTCCTTCCATGGAGTATATGCAAGCATTGCGGAAAAAATGTACTGAAACAGGCGCGCTTTTAATTTTAGACGAAATTCAGACAGGTTTCGGACGTACCGGAAAATTTTGGGCGTTTGAACATTTCGATATCGAACCAGATGTATTACTTACTTCAAAGGGAATGGGAGGAGGAATGCCCATTGGTGCTTTTATTGCACCAAAGTCCATCATGGACGTTTTAGCAAACGAGCCAATCTTAGGTCATATTACTACCTTTGGTGGCCACCCGGTTTGTTGTGCCTCTTCTCTTGCAACCATAGAAGTGATTTTAAATGAGAATCTAATAAAGGAAGTGGCAGAAAAGGAAAACCTATTTCATGCGTTATTGAAACATCCTTCCATTAAAGAAATAAGAAGCAAAGGACTTTTATTGGCAGTGGAATTTGAATCCTATGA
>DATHPH010000442.1:0-2472 GCA_035484095.1 Cytophagaceae bacterium
AAAGAACATCGTTCTTACCATACGCAATTCCTTCCGCTTGGGCATTTCGTGCAAAACGAACACAAGAAATCATTTTTAAATGCAAGGATTCCCCTTGTTCAATATCCAGCAGGTAAAATTTTCCATAACTTAAAAGTGCTATTTTCTCATTTTTATAATCAATGCTTGCACCTGTAATCATAGAGTTTACATAAGTGGTATAGAATGGCAATAATTGGTATACCCCTGCTTTGTCTGGCATTTTATAAAACCTGACCATCTTATTTCCCCTGTTTTTAGAAACCAAATACAAGCTGTCGTTGAGGTGAAACATAGCTTCACAATCAAAATTTTTATTCTTCTTCTCGGGAGGAAAAGTATGCTGATCAAGATAGGAGAAATCAATACGCTCCGTAGTTTGGTTCAGCGGATTGTATTTATAAATGCATAGGTCCTTTCTGGTATTGTCATTATTCCCAAAATCACCAATATAAATTGTTCCTTTTTTGTCAAGGGTAATCTCTTCCCAATCAACATTGGTACTGTTTGGAATTTTTATCACAGATTGAAGAGTTCCTTTACGATCCACTTCATACAATTCAGACTTCCCACCGCCATCATTGATTGTCCAAAAAACAGAATCATTTATCATAACAATTCCCGACGATTCATTTATCACAGAAGGGAGTGTTGCGATCTTTTCTATTTTATATTGTGTTTCAGACTTTTCAAACTCATTCATTCGTCTATCTTTTCCACAAGGGCAAAAAGAATTTTTGATGAGTGAAATAAAAATAAACACTTTTATCTTAAACATGGCAAGTAGATTATCTCTATTAAAGGTACTCTTCTTTGTGTTAATGATAAAGCATTTAGTCGTAGATAAAGGCAATATTTATACTCGTTTGGAGCAATACGAATTTCAGATTCTCCTCTCAGGAAACGAATTTATGATTACTTTTGTCTGGAATTAAATGTACACTTGCTTCCTCTACTACATGAAAAGAAATATGCTGCTTCTGTTATTCGCCTTTATTTTGGTTGCCAATTTTTGTGGTTATAAAGGTGATAAGCCTTTGGAAAAAATCACTATGATTAAGAAAAAATTAGAGGATGGGGAAGACTTCTGTAAACTGGTAAAAAAATATTCACAAGACGAAGGGTCGGTTATGTATTGTGGCGAGATTGGATTATTTGGCAAAGGAGAGCTGGCTAAAAATTATGAATTTACAATGATGTCAATGAAAATAGGTGAAACATCTAACATAATAGAAACAGAATTTGGATATCATATTATTCAACTATTGGACATCATCAATGGCAAATACAGAACAAGGCATATTCTGATAAAACATTGAGATACGTAACAAATTGTATTGATTTTTACCCTTTGGTTACAAGGCAATTGTTTTAATCGAGGGGAAAGACTTATATCAGCGAATAAAGTTATTCCTCTTCTTTTTTGGGGATTATTATTTTTGAAAAAATTTCATTCATCTTATTTGCATAGTCGGTACTGTCGTCAAGATAAAATAATAAGGCAGGAATCACTCTTACCTGCTTGTTTATCTTGTTTCCTAACATCTTGCGGATAGGCTTGGTTTGAAGTATAATCATATCCAACATAGCCTTTTTGTCTTCCACCATCATAAAACTTATGTATACTTTTGCGATGCCGAGATCAGGTGTAACTCTCACAGTTGTTACGGTAATAAATGCCTTACCAAAAAGTCCTTTTGTATCGTGAAGAAAAATATCACTGAGCTCTTTTTGAATAAGCTTCCCGTATTTTTGCTGTCTGGTACTTTCCATCTATTATCAAATATTTATACAAAATTACGAATAATTCTCTTGCATTCCTTATTTTTGTTTCTATCTGAAAATGAGTTACTATGGTAAGACTGTTTTTTAAATACAATCCTTTTAAATTACTCTTTGTATTTTTTATACTTATTGGAATACGCCTGATTGCTTATTGGAGTGGATTACCCATGACAGATTCTGAGATAACCTGGTTATGTGTGGGACAACGCATGAGCGAAGGTTTTACGCTATACAAAGACATTTGGACAGAATTAGAACCATTTTCAGCTGCTATTTATTATATTCTCCATCTCATAGCGGGAAAAACTACCCTTTCTTACTTTATTCTTTCAATAGCATTGGTTTTTTTACAATCCGTTATTTTCAACCTTGGTTTAAATAAAAATAAAGTTTTCAGAGAGCCTACGGCATTGCCTGCCTTGTTCTATGTATTGTTTTCTTCTTTATTCTTTGATTTTTATACTCTTTCCCCTGTTTTAATGGGCATGACATTTATCCTTTTAGCGTTTAATATTATTTGTGCGCAATCCAGGATAACTACAAGAGAAGATCGGTTCCTGTATATTGGGTTACTTACAGGCATTGCTTCTCTTTTTTACACTCCTTTTGTTTTCTTTTTGTTGTTTTCTATCCTGGCCCTTGGGTTATATTCTGTCACAAATTTTAAAA
>DATHPH010000443.1:0-2311 GCA_035484095.1 Cytophagaceae bacterium
AGGTACATAAGGTTGAAGAGGTTTTGTTTTGGATAAATCGACAATAAGGGATTTAACCTGTTTCAAATTTTCCAATTTTTTAAGTTCGGCATATTTTTTTACATACGTTTCTGCGAAAAGCTTTCCATTCATGCGTGCATAATTTAATAGAGTGATAATATCTTTTTCTTCTGGAGAAAGGTAAGACGCTCCCTCTGAGGTATTGGCTGCTTTGTATTTTTCTTCTTGCCATTCAGGAAAGTCGTATTGTGCATGAATTTTAAATGAAAGTAATAAGCTGAATAGGAACACGTTCAAAAATAAGATTTTCATAGTAAATGATTTTTCAAAGGGTAAAGCAAATATTGTGCTGTATTAATGACCAAATTGCCACCACTGGTGCAGACTTTCTTTTTGTCGTTGCTAGTAAAAGGTATTGACTAATTTATGAGTGCTGGAAGCTATTTTTAATGAGTATGTTAGGTGGAAGTTTGCGCTCGCTTGAATCTTACATTTAACAATTAGTTTCTGTTGTATCATTTGGTTTAAACAAAGAATTAAGACAATTGACTTACATCCTTTTTTGGACATTTTTGGTATCTTGCCCTCACATGAATTTTACCGAGATTACTTCCCCAGAAGCACAAAAATTCATACAGGAGAATGCGCACATTCCTGTAGAAGAGTTGTCGTTAAGAGCAAAGAAATTTCCCAATCTCAATATTCCTTTATTAGTTGTCCAGATCGACGGTAGAAATAGAGCAAAAAAAAAGCTTCCTTCCTGGCATGAGCAGGAAAAAGTGATTTATCCTGTGAAGATTTCTATGGAACAATGTTCTTCCGAAATAACAGCTTCCTACAAAGCATCGTTGGTATCCGGTAATTTGTTAGTGGATCTAACGGGCGGCTTTGGTGTAGACAGTGCCGCATTTTCTAAAAAATTCAGTAAAGTGCTGTATGTGGAGCGTGACAAGGAGCTGGCAGAGATCGCCGCGTATAATTTCGGAATTTTGAGAAAAGATTCTATAGAAGTTTTTAATACTGATTCTGAAAAATTTATTTCAGAATATAAAGGTCGTGTCGATTGTATTTATATCGATCCTGCAAGAAGAAAAGAAGGAAACAAAGTATTTCGCTTTGTCGATTGTACTCCGGATGTTATAAAACTTCGAGATGAACTTTTTGCCAGAACAGATCAAATAATGATCAAAACCTCTCCACTCCTGGATATTGATTTAGCAGTAAAAGAACTTGGATTTGTGCACGAAGTTCATGTATTGGCGGTGGAGAACGAATGTAAAGAACTCCTTTTTATCCTGGATAGAAATTTCAAAGAACAGGAGCCGAAGATAATAGCGGTAAATATTCGAAAGGGGAATGATAAAGAAGAATTTAGGTTTACCAGAAAAGAGGAAGATGAATTAGAAATAATGTTTGAGATGCCGGGGAAATTTATTTATGAACCCAATTCCGCTATGCTGAAAGCTGGAGCCTTTAAATCCACTGCAAAATATTTGGGAGTAGAAAAACTAAATAAAAGTAGTCATCTATATACTTCCGAAACATATAAAGAGAATTTCCCGGGAAGGAGTTTTCAATTGTTAAAAATAATAAAATATTCCCACAAGGATGTTTTGGCAGCGTTGCCGGAAGGGAAAGCCAATATTACCGTGAGGAATTTTCCTGATTCGGTGGAAGAAATAAGAAAAAAAACCGGACTTAAGGACGGAGGCTCTCATTACTTGTTTGCAACGAAAGATAAAAACGATAAACCTCTGTTATTGCTAACTCAAAAAGTGCCTTAGAAAGTCTTGGAATCCTCTGGTAAAACTGCTTTTTGTAAATGAAATTATATATATTCGGGAAAATATTTTATAGGCTCTAGAAAATAATTCAATGCTTACAAATAAGGAAGATTATATCAACATAGGGTTAATGCTTATTTCTTGTTTACTGGCATTTATGCTTCCGTTTGAATTGTTTTTGTTTTCATACGCCATTCTTGGTCCGCTTCATTACTTAACCGAAATATCCTGGCTGCATCAGCGGAATTATTTTTCAACTGGGAAAAGAGACTATGCCATTCTTGTTATATTATGTTTGCTTATTTCTATCGGAGTAATCTTTCAAGATATATTTGTGACGAGAAAACTTTTTGCAAGTGTTTTTTCTTCGGATACTTCTTTGCATATAATGAAAGTTTATACCCCATGGTTCACCGTATTTATTTTTGGGGCTCTGGTGGGGTCAATCAGCTTGATTGCATTTAAAAAAATGTATTCAAAATTGATTTTTTTTGCGGTTAGCTTGGCATTAGGCTACCTTTTAAGAG
>DATHPH010000444.1:0-4138 GCA_035484095.1 Cytophagaceae bacterium
AAGGAAGTGGAATATATTCACGAACATACATTGCCTTGATTCATGAGCATCTATTATTAATAAAAGCCTGTAAAATACATTTGAAGTTCAATAGTTTATAAATTATATTTGCAATATTCTGAAATCAAGAAAATTCCGAAAAAATGGTAGACACATTTGTAAAGTACAAAGTAAAAGACATCTCCCAGTCAGTATGGGGAAGAAAAGAAATAGAATTAGCCGAAGCAGAAATGCCTGGCTTAATGTCCATCCGTAAGGAATTCGGACCATCTAAACCTTTAAAAGGAGCTCGTGTAGCAGGATGTCTGCACATGACAATCCAGACTGCTGTATTGATTGAAACATTAATTGAGCTAGGTGCCGAAGTTACCTGGTCTTCTTGTAATATTTTCTCTACTCAGGATCACGCTGCTGCTGCTATTGCTGCTGCAGGTATTTCTGTATATGCCTGGAAAGGGATGAATGAAACAGAATTTGATTGGTGTATCGAACAAACATTGTTTTTCGGGGAAGAAAGAAAACCTTTAAATATGATTCTCGACGATGGCGGAGATCTTACCAACATGGTATTGGACAGATTCCCTGAACTTTCAAAAGAAATCAGAGGTATTTCAGAAGAAACTACTACAGGAGTTTTACGGTTGAGAGAAAGAATGCAGAAAGGCCTGCTTCCATTGCCTGCTATCAACATTAACGATTCTGTTACAAAATCAAAATTTGATAACAAATATGGTTGCAAAGAGTCTTTGGTTGATGCTATCAGAAGGGCTACCGATGTCATGATGGCCGGTAAGGTAGCAGTTGTAGCCGGATATGGAGATGTGGGCAAAGGTTCAGCCGCTTCTTTAAAAGGAGCGGGTGCAAGAGTGTTAGTGACAGAGATTGATCCTATTTGTGCTTTACAAGCAGCAATGGATGGTTTTGAAGTAAAAAGAATGGACGATGCAGTTAAAAGAGCTGATATCATTGTTACTGCCACCGGGAATAAAAATATTATCGTAGATCGTCACTTCAGATCGATGAAAGACAAAGCTATTGTCTGTAATATTGGCCATTTCGATAATGAAATTGATATGGCTTGGTTAAACAAAACATACGGCAGCACTAAAATTGAAATAAAACCTCAGGTAGATAAATACAATGTCGATGGACACGAAGTATTGGTGCTTGCAGAAGGACGTTTGGTCAATTTAGGTTGTGCTACAGGTCATCCATCTTTTGTGATGTCTAATTCTTTTACCAATCAGGTATTGGCTCAATTAGAGTTGTGGCAACATTCTAAAAACTATAAAAACGAAGTGTATACACTGCCTAAACATTTGGATGAAAAAGTAGCAAAGCTTCACTTGGCAAAAATTGGAGTAGAACTGGATACTCTTACCAATGAACAGGCTAAGTACATAGGTGTAGCGGTGGAAGGTCCATTCAAATCGAATGAATACCGTTATTAAATTATTATTATAGATAGGATTAAAAAAGGCTTTGATAACAATCAGAGCCTTTTTTAATCCTATCTAATAATACTTTATTTTTTAAAATCCATCGTCATAACCTAAATCATCCGAAGAATCACCATCCAGCGCATCATCGTCGTCAAAAGAGTCTAGTTCTTCTTCCTCCCATTTGGAATCATCTTCAAAGTCCTCGTCTTCTTCCCCATCCCATTCTTCGGTCGCTTCATCGTCATACCCCATGTCATCATCATCTTCATCTTCATCATCCTCTTCCTCATGGTCTGATTCCTCTTCTTTCTCTGCTTCCAAATCTTTTACCATTTGTGCAGTAAGACCTGTACGGGACAGTGCTTGTGCTTTGCTCACGCCAGTTTCCATCAATGCTTTGTATGCCTCATAGCTGGCATCCAATTCATCATCGCTTAATTCATCTAACTTATTTTTCATATTGCTTGTTTAAGGTAATAGACAAAGAAACGTTCTTCAATATATTTTTCACTAAATACTTATTTTTTTATCAAAATTAAAAAATAAATTTAATAAATATTTCGTTAAACAAACTCTGCCAAAACGGTTATTCCACCTTTCGTTTTTTGGTTTAGTTCTACGTTGATTTTAGCATCCAAAGGGACAAAAACATCTACCCTTGATCCAAATTTGATAAATCCAAACTCCTCCGTTTGTGTTACCGAATCAGACTCTTTGAGGTACCAAACTATTCTTTTGGCCAAAGCTCCTGCAATTTGACGCATGAGTATGCTCTGTTTTTTATCATTCTCAATAACAACTGTAGTGCGTTCGTTTTCCAGGCTTGATTTTGGATGCCAGGCAACCAGATATTTTCCTGGATGGTATTTGAAATATTTTATAATCCCCGATATTGGATTTCTATTAATATGTACATTAATCGGAGACATAAAAATAGAAATCTGTTTTCTTTTTTCTTTGAAAAATTCGTTTTCCATTACTTCTTCAATTACTACAATTTTACCATCCGCCGGTGCTATTATTTGATTCCCGTTTAAGGAGTATTTTCGAGTCGGACTTCTGAAAAATTGCAAAATTAGGATAAAAATAAATAAACTAAACCCACCAACAATGTTACGCAACATTGTGTATTCTGCAAGAAAAAAAGAAATGGAAAGATTGATACCTATTAAGATTATAAATAAACTCAATAGTAAACGTCGGCCTTCTTTATGTATGGTCATTATAAGTTTTATGAAATCTAAATTAAAATTATACAAATATACGAACTAAAAGGAATGAGATTGCATTTTCACACTACTTCTAAATATAAAACTATAAAAGGTATTGAAACAATTAAGCCATCAAAACGGTCAAGAAAACCTCCGTGTCCTGGTATACTGCTTCCGGAATCTTTAATGCTCAGGCTTCTTTTAAGTTGGGATTCTACCAAATCGCCCATACTTCCTGCTACAATAATAATCAAAGAAAGACCTACCCATATTACCGGACTAAAATCGTGGAAAAAATAGGAAAGTATTCCTGAAATAATCAGACTCAGCAGAGCTCCGGAGATACTCCCTTCCCATGTTTTTTTGGGGGATATACGTTCGTACAACTTATGTTTGCCTAAAAAACGCCCCCCAAAATATCCACCTGTATCGTTCGCCCAAAGTAAAAGTAAGATTCCTAATAAGATCTGAAAGTTATATTGACCACTCTTTAAAACGGCATAATTTAATAATGCATAAGGCAGAGCAGTATAAACAATGGCTAAAAAACTAAAGGCCGTGCGTTCAAAGGGTTTGTCGTGGATTTGAAACAATTCAATTAAAAATAGTACAAAGACCAATGCAAAAAAAATTAAATATACCGATGAACTTAAATATCCTATCGTCACTAAAAACGTAATTGTAAATAATAGTAATCCCAAGAATATACCAAATACTTTATTGGTTTGAATTCCTACGGAGTTTATCAAATTGTGAAATTCACGTAAAGAAAAAAAACAAATGATAAAGAACAATGCAAAATACGACCATTGGTTTAGGCAGATACCAGTAATAATACCTGCTGCTCCTGCAATACCCACAATCAATCGTTGTTGCAGGTTACTCATTTTAGTAAGAAAATTAAACATTTGTGCGCTCCGTATTCGTTCGTTGTTTATACATACTCCAGCAAAGATAAAATAATGCTGAAGATAGTAGAATAGATAGGTAAACACTTTCCTTTGGTAAATCTTTGGATGACTCCGGATCCATTTTTAACGTTCCCTGAGCATATAAATTTAAGGCAACTATTACCATGGCGTTGTTTAAAAAGTGCATAAGGATTGAAACTATTATATTTCCAGAAGTAATATATAAATAGCCAAGTATTATGCCCAAAAGTAAACGTGGGAAAAATCCAAAAAACTGAAGATGTATAAAACTGAAAATTGCGGCACTTATAAAAACTGCAATGTGGACATTGCCGGTATATTTTAGTAAATCATTTTGTAAAATACCTCGGAACACCAACTCTTCTGCTATAGCCGGAAGTAAGGCGACTGTGAAAAATACCATTATTCCTTCACTCAGGGAATGATAATACACAATCAGTTTGGTCATTTTCTCTGCCTTTAGTTCCATTGCACGCATAATTACCTCCATCGAATTCCAGCTTTCCGGAAGCGTTATACTCTTATTCCAATCTCCTATAATGCCAATCAAGGG
>DATHPH010000445.1:0-10766 GCA_035484095.1 Cytophagaceae bacterium
CCTCAACCAGTTGATGAACGTCGTATCCAAATCCTACTTTTATCTTTTTCATTTTATGATTACAAATTTTTAACACTCAGGTATAAAATAAAGTACCGCTTTATACCTTTTGTATTCCCACTATTTCTCGGCTCTGTAATAAAATACCGAGCGTTGTTGTTCATTCAAATACAAATTAGCGACACGATTAATATCCAATGAAGTGACGGCCCTAATTTTTTCAGATTCCTTATTTACAAGTTCAGGATCTCCTAAGTTAGCAGCAAAAGCAAGCGCCATGCATCTTTCCAGCAATTCTACTTCTCCGAATTGCAAGGTTGACTCCGCTTGATTTTTTACTTTTGTAAGTTCGTCTTCCAACACAAACTGCTCTTTTATTTCTTTTATTACCTCCAGTATCTTTGCTTCAGCTTCTTCCAGTTTTATACCTTGATTCAATTTCCCTTCTATAATTATTAAACCGGGATCATTAGAACCCGAGAGATATCCATTCAATGAACTGAATAACTTTTGTCCGTTGACCAATTCATTATACAACCTCGAAGATTTCCCTCTTCCAAGAATATCAATCAACAAATCACAAACCACATAATCTTTTGACAGCTTATCCGGCATGTGATAAGCCATATAAAGGGCATCCAATGGTACTTTCGCCGTTACTTCCATTCTACGAATCTCATTTTGATCGGGCTCAGGAGTTATGGAACGCATATATGATTTTCCAGCAGGAATAGGCCCAAACCATTTTTCCGCCAGTTCTTTTATTTCGATTGTTTCAAAATTTCCACCTACTACCAAAATGGCATTGTTTGGTACATAATATTTGTAGAAAAAAGATTTCACATCATCCATGGTAGCATTTTCAATATGTGAAATTTCTTTTCCAATTGTAGGCCATCTATAGGAATGTTTTTCGTATACCAATGGTCTTAATTTAAGCCAGACATCTCCGTAAGGTTGGTTCAGATATCGTTGTTTAAATTCTTCTATCACAACATTCCGCTGAACCTCCAACACTTTGGGGTCGAAAGAAAGTGATAACATGCGATCGGATTCAAGCCAAAAGGCAGTTTCAATATTTACGGAAGGAAGTGTAATGTAATAATTCGTCAAGTCTGGAGAGGTAAATGCATTATTTTCACCCCCTACTTTCTGCAACGGCTCATCATACGAAGCAATGTTCTTCGAACCTCCAAACATAAGGTGTTCAAATAAGTGGGCAAATCCGGTTTTACTTTCCTCTTCGTCTCTACTTCCCACATTGTACAGCAAATTTAATACTGCGGTAGGTGTTGTTTTATCCTGGTGTACAAATACTTTTAACCCGTTTTCCAGTGTAAAAAAATCGTATTTAATCATACTTACTTTATTCCTTTAATTCCAAAAATAAGTATTTTTGGGGATTACTCTAACATTAAATTTAAGGATTAGGTATTTCTGATTTTTCTGAATAAATATTTTACAAACGATACATTTATAGATTGGGTACGAAAGGTTTTTAATGAAAGCCTAATATTCTATCATTCCCAGGAATGGTTTCATTACGAGCGATGGCTTTGTTCCAAAATGATTTCAGAGCACAATATAAACAGTGCCACCTATATTTTTTTGATACGTTTCCAATTTTAGAAGACCGCCTATGGAAACTATTAATTCTGCAGCAGGCAGCTACCTGCCAGAATTAATTCCCTTATAAAGTAGGAGGATCCATAATCCATGTTGATATGGCATTATGGATGAACGTTTCTGTTATTTTACAAATTTGACACCATCGATAATTTCTCTCAAATTGTTTTAAATAAAACCCTTACAAAACTTAAATTGAAATATTCTCCTAAAATCTTAACTTAGGGCTTTCATTAAATTATGTTATTCAATCGTAACAAACACTCTGACGAAACGCTTCTTCATTTATACAAAGAGCTTCTAAAACCAAGACTTATTGAAGAACGAATGCTTATTCTTCTTCGACAAGGAGGTATTTCCAAATGGTTCTCCGGAATAGGTCAGGAGGCCATTTCTGTAGGAACGGTATGTGCACTGGAAAAAGAAGAATATATACTTCCACTACATCGAAATTTAGGAATTTTCACCGGTAGAGGTATTTCTTCCCACCGTCTATTTTGCCAGTTTCAAGGCAAACTTTCCGGTTTCACCAAAGGACGCGATCGATCTTTTCATTTCGGAAGTAATGAACATCATCTGGTCGGAATGATTTCCCATTTGGGTCCTCAGCTTGCCGTGGCAAATGGTATAGCCTTGGCAGACCTCTTGGATAAAAAGGAACGCGTCACAGTGGTCTTTAGTGGAGATGGAGGAACAAGTGAAGGAGATTTTCACGAAGCACTGAACGTAGCCGCCGTATGGAGTCTTCCTGTTATTTTTATTATAGAAAATAATGGTTATGGACTTTCTACACCCAACCAAGAACAATTTAAAATAAAAAGCTTTACTGAAAAAGGTCCTGCTTATGGCATCGATACTGTTCAGGTAGATGGGAACAATGTTCTGGAAGTATACGACACTATCAAAATTGCCGCGGAGAAAATACGAAAAAACCCGAAACCATTATTAGTAGAGGCCATTACATTTCGCATGCGCGGACACGAAGAAGCTTCTGGCACAAAATATATTCCGAAAGAACTTTTTGAAGAATGGGCGAAAAAAGATCCTGTAGAAAATTATGAAAAATTCTTGTTTGACGAAGGATTACTGACCCATAAACAACTTCAGGAAATCCGAACCGAAATTAAAGAAGAAATTGAAGAAGGACTTCGCTACTCAGAAGAAGAACCATTTCCTGAGCCGAATACAGAACTAGAACTTCGGGATATGTATTCCCCTTTTATACAAAAAATAATCAATCCGGGTACCCGTATGAAAAGCAACCGAAGGTATCTTGATGCTATCTCAGATGCTTTACGTCAAAGCATGGATCGTTATCGGAATTTAATTCTCATGGGTCAGGACATCGCAGAATATGGAGGTGTTTTTAAAATCACCGAAGGGTTCGTTCAAAAATATGGAAAAGAAAAAGTACGCAATACCCCTCTTTGTGAATCTGCCATCATAGGAACGGGACTGGGTCTTTCCATCAGAGGTTATAAGTCTGTGATAGAAATGCAGTTTGCCGATTTTGTCACCTGCGGATTTAATCAAATTGTCAACAACTTGGCTAAATCTCACTACCGTTGGGGACAAAATGCTGACGTAGTAATTCGAATGCCAACAGGTGCAGGCAGCAACGCCGGACCTTTTCATTCCCAGTCAAACGAAGCATGGTTCTTTCATACTCCTGGATTAAAAATTGTGTATCCTTCCAGTCCATACGATGCTAAAGGATTACTAAACGCAGCCATTGAAGAGCCTAATCCTATTTTATATTTTGAACACAAACTACTCTACCGTTCCATCTCAGAGGAAATACCCGATGATTATTATACCTTACCAATCGGCAAAGCAAACTTAGTAATGGAAGGAGAAGAAATCTCTATTATTACCTATGGAATGGGTGTACTATGGGCAAAAGAATTGTGCAGAGAAATGGCGGTAGAAGCCGACATCCTGGATTTAAGAACTTTATTACCATGGGACAAAGAGGCAGTGGAAATTTCTGTAAAGAAGACAGGCAAAGTTCTTATCGTAAATGAAGACACCCTTACGGGTAGTATAAGTGCTGAAATAGCTGCCTGGATTGGAGAAAACTGCTTTTCTTCACTGGATGCTCCTGTTATGAGGGAAGGTAGTTTGGATACAGCAGTTCCTTTCTCTAAAAACCTTGAAGAAAATTTTCTACCCAAAGAACGCATGAAGAATAAAATCAAAACGTTGATAGAGTATTAGGATGTCATTTTCTTGATTTTAAATAGTAAATTTAATAGATTTGTTAGGTAACGGGTTATGAAGTCTGTGAAAAAATTATTCTACTTTGGAATTGTGTGTGCATTTTTGCTCTCTGCTCTTCCTTCCTGTCAAAAAAAAGCGTATCCATGTCCTGGTCTAGGTCAGTCGAGCGAAGCTGATTTGAGTAAATTTGATGAAAACGGTCAACTCAAAACAGGCAAAAAGAAAGGCCCTGTTAAACGTATAGACCATGATTCAGGTCTTGTAAACAAGAAAAGCCCTAAACAAATAAAGGCTCCCAGA
Organism: Cytophagaceae bacterium; assembly: GCA_035484095.1. Taxonomy (GTDB): domain Bacteria; phylum Bacteroidota; class Bacteroidia; order Cytophagales; family Cytophagaceae; genus JANYCO01. Next base: position 4,147 of record DATHPH010000445.1, read on the forward strand.
AAAACGCATTTATAAATCAATCATTGAACAGACCACGGGTGAAGAGAAGAAATACGCATTTCATATTATCAAAAAGTCTATTTTTCGGTAGCTTATTATTTTTATGTTTTGTTTTTTCCGGAGTTGAAAACATTTTGTTTGCCCAGATTCGTCCGGACGGCACAACACAAAAAGTACCCGAAGACAAATCCAAATCTTCTTCAAAAAAAATCTCCTCAAAACAAAGAGGAACCAATACTGTAGCTCCATCTAAATCCAAATCACCTAAAACAGATGCTGCTCTTCCAAAAGTTACTACACCTAAATCGCAGGGACCAAGAAACGAAGGAACTATACAGAAGATAAACCGAAATATTGAAAAAAATCAATCAAAGCAGCTTACCAGGCATGCGGATGGGAATCAAAAAATTCCTCAAACACAGATGCATGCACCCAAAAATGATAATCAGGTAAAATCTAATCGTTCTAAATCACAGAATAAATCAAAAGAGATCGCAGAAAAAGAAAGTGGGAATCAAAAAATTCCTACTTCCAGGTCACAGTCTCCCAAAAACGAGAACAATTTTAAATCTGACCCAAACAAATCAAAACGTAAATCACAAGAAATAGCTGAGAAAGAAAGTGGTAATCAAAAAATTCCTTCCTCTCAAATGCAAGCTCCCAGAAATGACAATTACGTAAAATCAGACAGAGGTAAATCAAAACGTAAATCACAAGAAATAGCAACCAAAGAAACTGGTGACCAAACCATTCCCCAATCCAGAATGCAAGCACCCAAAAATGATAATTATGTAAAATCCGATCAAGGCAAGGAGAAGAGAAAGTCACGAGAACTTGCCACACGAGAAACGGGTGACCAGTCCATTCCTCAGTCTAAAATGCAAGCACCCAAAAACGATAATTACGTAAAAGTTGATCGGAATAAAGAGAAAAGAAAATCACAGGAATTGGCTCAAAACGCTTCGGGAGATCAAAATATTCCTCAATCTAAAATGCAGGCACCTAAACACGATAATTATGTAATCGTAGACCGCAATAAAGAAAAAAGAAAATCACAAGAAATGGCTCAAAATTCTACCGGAGATCAAAATATTCCTCAATCTAAAATGCAGGCACCTAAACACGATAATTATGTAATCGTAGACCGCAACAAAGAAAAAAGAAAGTCACAAGAAATGGCTCAAAATTCTACCGGAGATATGACGCTCTTCCAATCCAAAATGCAGCCGCCTAAAAATGCGCAAGTGTATGTGATGGACAAAGGTGAAAAACGCCGCGAATTGTCAAAGCAATTAGCCAACTATCAAGGAGACATGAAACCTTTTGAGTCCAGAATGCAAGGACCCAAAAACTCTGGTACAGATGTTCTTGTAAGAGAGATAGACCGAAAGCAAGTTAAACAAATGGCCAATTACAAAGGCGACATTCCTGTAAACTTCCTGGCCAAAAGAGAAAAAATGCGGCGTGAAAAAGAACGTGAAATTGCCAACAACAGTGGTGATATGCTCGTAAGAACGATCCGCAAAAAAGAGAAATCTATTCGTAAGAAGGATAAGAAAATTGCCAATTATCAAGGAGATATTATTATCCGAAGAAAACAAAAAGGGATGCACCCAAGTGCTGTATGGAAAGGTGGAAGAATGAAAAATTCATACCAGGCAAAAGAGCGTTACAGAAAACGTATCTTAAAGAAATACGGAAAGAATCAAGGGTTAGAAGTTCCGAATTACCAGAAACAGAAAACGAAAAAACCGAAAGTGAACCAAAAGGAAAGTGAAATTTGGTATTAAATTCTACTTATTTAAACTACAAAAGCTCCGCAATGACCGGAGCTTTTGCAGTTTAAATAGTACTAAGTTGAAACCTTTTCCCTCCCGACATTTGTTATAAGAAGAAATGAATATTATAAAATCATGAATTGGCAAGAAATAACAGAAGAAGCCGAGGTTGATCAACTGAAAGAAGCATCAAAAAACCATCCTGTGCTTATTTTCAAACACAGTACAAGATGTTCCATCAGTGCTACTTCCTTAGACAGACTGGAACGAAATTGGAAAGAAGCTGAGATGGTCAACATAAAACCTTTTTATCTTGATCTTATTAAATACAGAGGTGTTTCGAATAAAATTCAGAATATTTTTCACATAGAACATCAATCGCCTCAAATATTGGTCATTAAAGACGGGCAATGCGTTTACAATGCTTCACATATAGAGATAAATTATAAGGATATAAGAGAATGGGTAAGTTGATATAGTCGATTCTGAACTATTTCAAATAATACGTAACAATCTTTTCCCTTCTTATTCTCGATTTCATCAAGTAGATATCAGGAGTACTTAGGATTTCATCAATCACAAGATTAAAAAACATAAGTTATTTTTATTACTCATTATACAAAACCTGTAACAGCGTTTGTCCTACCGCTTTCAGGGTATTTTTATCAATGATCATAATATTATCGTCCTGAGTGTGCCAATAACTTCCAAACCCTACATTGTTATCATAGTCTACAATATCGATCATAGGGATTTTTGCTAATGTATTTACATAGTAATGATCGTCGGTAATGCTGCTTGCAGTCTGAGGAATAAAGTACTGACCATAGCCAAGAGCCGATGCTTGGTCCCAAACTTTATGAACGATACTAGGAGCATATTCCATGGAAACACCTTCCTTATTGAATCGGGCATTTTTAGCACCGGCCATATCCAATAAAATGCCATAATACGCAGAATAATTGGCTACATGTTTGTGGGTTGACCAATACTGAGATCCTAAGCAATAAGAATCTTGCACTTCGCTCTTTCCATAATCCTCTGAATCAAAAAATACAACGTCAATACCTACCGAAGGTTTTTTATCGGTGACATAAATCGTACGAATGATTTCAAGCAATATTCCTACGCCGCTGCCAGGATCGTTTGCGCCATCAAATGCTTTAGAAGGATTTTTTTTATCCTGATCGGACCATGGGCGAGTATCCCAATGAGAAGCCAACAAAATACGTTTGGTAGCTTCAGGATTGATGGAGGCAATAATATTTTTTGAGCGCAACATTTTACCATCGTACGCTTTTGCCTGAAAATCTTGTTCGATCACCTTGGCACCATATTTCTTAAACCTTTGCACCAAATAATCCGAACAAAGAATATGTGCCGATGTGTTCGGGATTCTAGGACCAAAAGAAAGCTGTTTTTCGATAAAAAAATACGCACTGTCTTGATTGAAATCAGGAGCTTTTATCACGACCTTCTCTTCTACTTTATCGACGATAACAGAATTGTCTTTTTTACTATTTTCCTCACAAGAAGAAAGTAAAACAGTGAATATTAAACCAAGGGAAAAAAAGTATCTATGTTTACTTAACTTATTCATTGAATATATTTTTAATCAACCTTTATTTTAATTTTGGGGAAAAATCACCTATTCCTCGTAAGCCCAATCTACTCCTGATTTCATATCCTTAAGCACAATTCCTTGTGTTTTAAATTGGGCACGAATAATATCTACTTTATCGTACTGTTTAGTTGCTTTGGCATCCTTGTACAATTCGATAAGTGCCGAGATAAAACCTTCCATATCCGAGGATTTTTCTTCCACCAAACCCAATATTTCTTCCAAGAAAGTAATGTATACGGAAATCATTTTATTGAATACTTCTTCCTCTAATGTACCTGAGTCAATCCCTCCTGTATAAACAGAATTTATTTTTTTCAATAAATTAAATAAGTGTCCAACCGTAATAGCGGTATTAAAATCATCGTTCATTCCATCAAAACACTGGTCTATTATTTTCAGTATCTCATCGTTTAATTTAGTATCCTTTGGTTTTCCGGTTTCAGAATAAACAAGTTTTTTGGCTATACGCAATCCGTTAATGATTTTCTTATACCCTTTATTAGCCGCTACAAGAGAATCGTTGGAAAAATCAAGGGTGCTTCTGTATTGCGCCTGAAGATAAAGAACCTCACGGTCATAGGGCTATAGGCTCTTTCCAACATTGCATTTGAACCAGTAAATAGTTGGTTCATAGTAATAAAGTTACCTAACGACTTTGCCATTTTCTGACCATTAATCGTGATCATATTGTTGTGCATCCAATATTTGGCAGGGCTACAACCATTGCAGGCATTGGATTGTGCTATTTCACTTTCATGATGCGGAAACATTAAATCCATTCCACCTCCGTGAATATCAAATTGTTTTCCAAGATATTTCGTACTCATCGCCGAACATTCCAAATGCCATCCCGGGAAACCATCGCTCCAGGGTGAAGTCCACCGCATGATATGTTCCGGAGAAGCTTTTTTCCAAAGTGCAAAATCAGCCGATTTTCTTTTCTCATTCTGCCCATCCAGATCCCGTGTACCCGATAAAAGATCCTCTACGATTCTTCCAGACAGTTTTCCATAGTCACTGTTCTTTGCATATTTTTCTACATCAAAATAAATGGACCCATTGCTTTCATACGCGTAACCATTTTTAATGATCTCTTCCACCATACTTATCTGCTCTGTAATATGACCGGAAGCATGCGGTTCTATGCTGGGAGATTTCACATTCAGCTTTTTCATTACTTCATGATAAGCTTCTGTATACAGTTGAACAATTTCCATTGGTTCCAACTTCTCTAATCGCGCCTTTTTAGCAATTTTATCTTCCCCGTCATCAGAGTCTTGTTCGAGATGCCCTACATCGGTAATGTTGCGCACATACCGAACTTTATATCCAAGATATTGAAGGTATCTGTATACTACATCAAAGATGATGGCCGGACGGGCATTTCCTATATGTGCCTCTCCGTATACAGTGGGTCCACACACATAAATACCTACATGAGGATCGCTGATGGGCTCAAATTTTTCTTTTGTTTTAGTTAACGTATTGTATATTCTTAATTTATCCTTCATTGCACAAATATAGTTGTTCCTAACAAATCTTATATTCTCTATTCAAAAACATAAGAAGCCGAAATCGGATAATGGTCAGAATAATTCATATCCTTATGTATATTAAATTTCGTAACGTTTAACCCTTCTCCAAAAAATTGGTTGTCGATTCTAAGAAAAGGTAATTTCCCGTTGTAGGTAAACCCAAAACCTTCGCCTGCCTTTTGGAAGGAATTATCCAATTGATCACTAAGCTCTTCGTAAGCATACCCATAAGGAGGTTCGTTCAAATCACCACATACGATCACTTTGTAAGGACAATCGGCAATGTGTTTTGCCAAGGCATCTACTTGACGACCACGCTGGATACTCCCATTTTTATACCTTAGTAAAATACTTATCCATTTATTTTTAGAATTATCATCAAACTTTGAATTGATAATATCATTTTCATCGATCGACATTGACTGCAAATGAATGTTATAAATCCGCACTTTTTCTATTCCAATTTTTATATCTGCAAAAATTATCTGATTATTCGATTTGTTTCTAAACTTAATTTCTCCCTTGTTAATGATAGGATACTTGCTGAAAATAGCCATCCCAAATTTCTGTTTTTTATAGTCCAAAAATGGTTCAAAATAATAATAAGGAAATTTCTTTTTTATTTCCTTCTGTGTAAAAAATACAGAATTTGTTTCACTGCTATAAAATTCCTGTAAACAGGCTATCTCTGCGTTAAAATTTTTTACCCATTTAAGCATTTCTTTGGAAGAATGATAATCTTTGTCTTTAAGGTGATCATAGACATTAAAGATCCTCACATTACAATTCAACACACTAAAATCTTTTTTTTTACTTGTTTTTTTTCCAATAGCGAACGACCGATCAATAAATTTATATCCAATTAGAATGACCATTAAGGAGAGACAAGACAAATAAAGAGGTCGTTTGAATATCCATATTAGAACAAAAATAAGATTTAATAAAATAAAGAAGGGGATTAGAAAAATCAGAAACGCACCAATCGGAAAATCCTGAGGGGCGACATCTGGTATATAATAGAGCAATAGCGTCAAAATCGCTGTTACTATATTAGAAATCAAGGTAAAACCTATTTTCACTGATTATTTCTACTTTTAAAGAATGCAATTTCATTAATTTTGCATTAAGAATAGATATATCTATATAATATTTTGTTTATAATGTGATTTTGATTAAATTTGCACCGAAATTAAGGTTAATAAAAGAGGGGACAAAGTCCCCTCTTTTATTTAAATATCTGGTAAAAAATGGAAATAAAGGACAAAATAAGAGATCTGGCTGAAAAAAGTCTTCCCGGAACAACGTTCTTTATTGTTGAAGTAAAAGTAACTGGAAAAATAAACCAGCAAAAGGTGCTGGTGATTGCCGATGGAGATAAAGGCATAAGTATTGATGATTGTGCCGAATTGAGCCGAAAGTTAAGCGATGCACTGGATGCTTCCGACTTATTAGAAGGGGCTTTTCATCTGGAAGTTTCCTCACCAGGTGCCGACGAAATTATTCGAAATCCCAGACAGTATATAAAAAACACTGGAAGGAAATTAGAAATTACAAATGAGGACGATGAAGTCATCATCGGATTACTGGAAAATGTAAAAGAAAATAGTATTGTTATTACCCCTGAACTTAAAAAAAAGAAAGGGTCAGGGAAAGACAAAAAAGAAGAACCTGTAGTGATAGAAA
>DATHPH010000446.1:0-2486 GCA_035484095.1 Cytophagaceae bacterium
AAATCACAGATAAGTGTTTTAAATGCACTAGGACAGGTGGTGTACGTAGGAGCAGAATCGACGGACAATATAAAGGAAATCGATATTACAGGACTTGCAACCGGAATTTATTACTTGCATGTAAGTACCGATGCAAATACCCTCGTAAAGAAAATATTGAAGAATTAAAATTTCTGGATGAAACTAGGCTAAAAAGCAGGTTTGTTTGTTAAAAATAAGCCTGCTTTTTTTGTAAGAGTTGTTCAAAATACATTTAATTTACTGTATCATGGTAATAATAAATAGGAATTTTCAAGGGTAGTCAAAAAAATCAAAAGCAGATCGTTTCACTTTTTTTTTGTAGCTTTAGCAAACAGAATGTTTAATATTTTTGTATTATCGTATTGTTTGTAAGATAAGTCATTGATATTTAACATTAAATGACGAATTCTAATTTTCTTCGCCATTGAATTCTAAATTTATTTTATGAAATACAAGTGTTTACTGATTCTCTATTTCTCATTTATTTTTGTAGCTGTAGCCAAAGACCCTGACGACACTATTTTTGTGCAATTGGACAAGTTCCTGGCGCAGAAAAAAGAACTAACAAAGCAAAAGTGGAGTCGGATTGAATCGCTGAATCAACAATTGAGAGACAGTGAGAAAAAAAAAGAACTCCAGTTTCAGTTTCAGAATTGTTTAAATTTATTTGAGGAATATAAATCTTTTCAATACGATTCTGCTTTCAAATATACCAATCGGATGTTGGTGTTGGCATCCTTGTTAAAAGATAAATCGAAAATAAACAATGCGAAAGTAAATATGAGTTTCATATTACTTTCTTCCGGAATGTTTAAAGAAGCATTGGATACCCTCACCACCATTGATTCTCTGGCCTTACCGGTTATTGAACGGATTAATTTTTATAAAGTATTTGCGCGTACCTACTTTGATCTTTCTGACTTTTCGCAAGACCAACATTACAATCAAGTCTATAGTAGTATTGGGAATCTCTATCTAGAACGTGCTCTAAATCTTTCGGAAAAAGGGTCTGCAGAATATCTGTTTTTAAAAGGATGGGAATATATGCGGGTTCGTAATATTAATATGGCAATTCAGACGTTTCAAAAGTTGGCAACGGACTATAAATTGACCGAACATCAATATGCCATCGTCACTTCTAGTCTTAGCTTTATGTATAAGCTGGCTAATAATCAAGTAAAAACCAAGGAGTACCTTGCCAAAGCTGCGATTGCAGATATCCGGGCCTCTGTATTTGAAACGGTAGCGTTGCGCGATTTAGCTGAGATATTGTATAAAGAGAATAAATATGAACGGGCTTACCGATACATCAAAATCGCTTCTGACGATGCCTATGCCTATGGTGCGAAGTTTCGTGAAGTTCAGATAGCACATGTATTGCCGATCATTGAATCGGCTCACATGAATGAAGTAGAAGTTAAAGGAAAGAATTTAATGATTTATTCCTTAATAGCCTCCGTTGTTAGTTTGATGATTCTTATCCTTACCTTCACAATCTATAGACAAAATCGGAAACTTGAGCTTGCAAAAGTCAGCCTTATCGAATCGCACGAACGTTTGCAGGAACTCAATGACAAACTTCTGGATGCCAATGCTATCAAAGAAGAATACATTGGACATTTTTTCAAAACCATTTCAGAGTATATAGACAAAATTGATAGGTTTAAGACTTCTATTGATAGAAAAATATCTCAGAACAAACCGGAACAGATACGGGATATTGTAAACCAAATAAATCTGAAGGCAGAAAGGGAAGAATTGTATGGTAGTTTTGACCGGATTTTTCTTAAAATATTTCCTGATTTTATAAAAAAATTCAATACTTTTTTTCATCAGGAAGACCAATATGTGATTGGAGAAAATGCTTCGCTTCCTCCCGAACTTAGGATCTTTGCCCTTATACGACTTGGTATAACAGATAACGAGAAAATTGCTAAATTTTTAGGCTACTCCGTGAATACCATTTACACCTATAAAACAAGATTAAAAAACAAAACGATTAATCCGAATGAAAAACTGGAAGTAAGCGTGATGGAAGTAAAGGTGCAATAGTTTTGTTAAGGATAATTTTTTTAAATAGAAATCAATTTCTTCCCTAAACGAAAGGGAGTAATATAGCCTATAAACGCATTTCGTTTTCCACAAATTTAAGTATCTCCGCTTCCTGATTTGCTTCAAACCATTTAAATTCTTTGTCTTTACCAAACCAGGTCAATTGTCTTTTTGCATATTGCCTGCTATTGCGCTTTAGCAAGGAGACCATTTCAGTATACGAATATTCTCCTTCCAAAAATTTAAATACTTCCGTATATCCTACTGTTTGCAGAGCATTCAGATGTTTGATCGGAAACAATGTTTCGGCTTCTTTCACCAAACCATTTTCTAACATTAACTCTATTCTATTATCAATTCTTTGATAGAGTTCATTGCGCATTCTATTAAGACCTACTTTTATCGTTTTAAAT
>DATHPH010000447.1:0-19990 GCA_035484095.1 Cytophagaceae bacterium
ATGATTGCTTCCCCCTGAGTAGCGGTCAAAACCTGATTACGAAGACCAATAATTCCTCTGGAAGGAATATTAAATTCCAAGTGTTGTAAATCGCCTTTAGGTTCCATGATTAGCAACTCACCTTTTCTTTGTGTGGCCAATTCAATTACTTTACCTGCTGTTGTTTCAGGAACATCTACTACCAGGGTTTCGATTGGTTCGCAACGTTGTCCGTCTATTTCCTTATAGATTACTTGCGGTTGCCCTACCTGAAGCTCATAGCCTTCTCTTCTCATTGTTTCTATTAAAACTGACAAGTGAAGAATACCTCTTCCAAATACCATGAATTTATCTTCGCTTTCCGTTTCTTTTACTCTTAAGGCAAGATTTTTTTCAATCTCTTTCATTAAACGATCTCTCAAGTGACGAGAAGTAACGAATTTGCCATCTCTTCCATAAAAAGGAGAGTTGTTGATGGTAAACAACATATTCATGGTTGGTTCATCAACTGCAATCCTTGGAAGCGCTTCAGGATTTTCAGCGTCTGCAAGTGTATCGCCGATGTCAAAATCTTCGATTCCTACTACAGCACATATATCACCCGCCATTACGGACGATACTTTCACTTTGCCTAAACCTTCAAAAGTTTGAAGTTCTTTTACTTTTACTTTTTTAATACTGCCGTCTGCTTTGCAAAGAGACATCGCAACGCCTTCTTTCATTTCACCTCTCAACACACGTCCGATGGCAATTCTTCCTACAAAAGAAGAATAATCAAGAGAAGTTACCTGCATTTGAGTAGTACCTTCGTGCACAGGAGCAGGAGGTATTTGAGATAAGACAGTATCCAAAAGGAATGTAATATCAGTTGTCGGTTTTTTCCAATCCGGTCCCATCCATCCTTGTTTGGATGAGCCATAAACCGTAACAAAATCCAATTGATCTTCCGTTGCCCCTAAGTTAAACATAAGGTCAAATACTGATTCTTGTACCTCGTCCGGACGACAGTTTTCTTTGTCGACTTTATTTACTACTACAATTGGTTTTAATCCTAATCCTATTGCTTTCCCTAATACAAATCTTGTTTGTGGCATTGGGCCTTCAAAAGCATCTACCAAAAGCACCACACCGTCTGCCATCTTCAACACACGTTCCACTTCACCTCCAAAGTCAGCGTGACCGGGAGTATCAATAATATTGATTTTAACATCTTTATAGCGAACGGATACGTTCTTTGCCAGGATGGTAATACCTCTTTCCCTTTCCAGATCGTTGTTATCCAAAATCAGGTCGTCGAACTGTTGATTCTCTCTGAATAGTTTAGATGCGTGAATAATTTTATCAACCAATGTTGTTTTACCGTGGTCAACGTGTGCAATAATGGCAATGTTTCTGATGCTCGTCATACTCATCTCTTTATTTTTGAAGGGGCAAAGGTACAAAAAACTATTGTGAAAAATTACTATCGGTGTTAAATCTAAATCATTAAAGGCTTGCATAGGATCTGAAAATTGTACTAATTTTATAAAAAACAGCAATTAACATATTTGTAGGCAGCCTATTGGGCTGAGCTAACCCGCTTTTATTCTTTACTATTCTTTCATTAAGTCCATTTTATTCCACCCACTTAAATTTTATTTGTTCTCTGAAAACCTCTTCCTTTGAGGGAGATTTTTGATGCATAAAAAGTAACTATTGCTCGTAGGTGCTCCAAATCACCGCTGAACAGGAGGATCCTTGGAGTAATACAGCTACACTAGCAATCAATCCAGGAATATCGGTCTACAAAAGGAAACCAAAATCCGTTGTATAAATACTGGTGATTCTATTAACTTTGTTTTCTTGAAAAATTCTAGTTAACGCATTCGATGATCAAAGACCCTAAAAGATATACCGTTACCGCAGCACTTATATATGCCAACGGCCCCATTCACATTGGTCATTTGGCCGGTTGTTATCTTCCTGCGGATATATATGTCCGCTATCTAAGGGCAATAGGCAAAGAAGTAGTATTTGTAAGTGGAACGGACGAACATGGTGTACCCATTACGATCAAGGCCAAAAATGAAGGTATAACACCTCAACGGGTAGTAGACAAATATTATAAACAAATAAAAACTTCGTTTGAGGATTTCGGAATTTCCTTTGATATTTATTCCCGCACAAGCAAGGAAGAACATCATAAAGTTTCGCAGGAGTATTTTACCAACCTCTATAATAAAAATTATTTCAACGAAGAAATTACAGAACAATATTTCGATGAAACAGCAGGGCAATTTTTAGCAGATCGTTACATTGTGGGAACTTGTCCCAATTGTGCCAATGAAAACGCTTACGGAGATCAATGTGAAAAATGCGGCAGTACACTAAGCCCGACAGAACTTATAAACCCTCGCTCCATGCTTAGTGGCGCAAAACCTGTTTTAAAGAAAACAAAAAACTGGTATTTGCCTTTGGATAAAATGCAACCGCAAATCGAAGCATTTGTGAACGGGCATCAGGAATGGAAAACAAATGTATTCGGACAATGTCAGTCATGGCTAAAGCAAGGGCTGCTTCCGCGAGCCATGACCCGTGATTTGGAGTGGGGTGTAAAAGTACCTCTACCCGAAACCGAAGGAAAAGTCTTATACGTATGGTTTGATGCTCCGATAGGGTACATCACTTTTACGAAAGAATTTTTTGAAAAATTCAATTCAGAAAAAAACAAAAAGGACTATATATACGATCGTTCCACTTTCAAAAATATACAAGCAAGTGATTGGGAAAAGTATTGGAAAGATAAAGATGGTACGAAACTGGTTCACTTTATAGGAAAGGACAATATTGTTTTTCACTGTGTTATTTTCCCAGCCATGCTCATGGCCGATGGCAGCTATATTTTACCGGACAATGTTCCTGCGAATGAATTTATGAATTTGGAAGGGGATAAAATTTCCACGTCCAGAAACTGGGCGGTTTGGTTGCATGAATACCTTGAAGAATTTCCCCACAAACAGGATGTTCTTCGTTATGTATTATGTGCTAATGCGCCTGAGACGAAAGACAATGATTTTACATGGAAAGATTTTCAGACACGCAACAATAGTGAATTGGTAGCAATACTAGGGAATTTTGTAAATAGAGCGATCGTACTTACGCATAAATATTACGAAGGAGAAGTTCCATACTTTAGTCCTGAAGAAATTCTAAAAATAACATTCGGTCCCAGTAATAATAATGAAGAATCATCGCCGTTCTATTCGACACCACATGATATAAGCGATATAGGGACTTGTATTGAAAATTATCATTTTAGAGATGCGCTGGCATCACTCATGAAAATTGCAAGGGCTGGGAACAAATATTTGCAGGAAAATAAACCATGGGAATTAATCAAAACCGATCCTGATAAAGCAAAACTTGTTATTTCTGTTTCTCTGGAACTTTGTGCGCAAATGATGATCCTCATGGAACCATTTATGCCATTTACGGCTTTAAAGTTGGCAGACATTCTTAATTTGAAATTTGAAAGTTATAAGTGGGAAGATGCTACCAAAGCTATTTTCTTTAAGCCAGGCCATAAATTAGGGAAGGAAGAACTTCTCTTCGAAAAAATCGAAGACGCTACGATCGAAACGCAAATGCAAAAATTGCAGGCTTCCAAAAAAGCAAACGAGTTAGCAAATGCCATCGTAACTCCGGCAAAAGAAGCAGTATCCTACGATGATTTTACCAAAATGGATATTCGCATCGCCACCATATTGGAAGCGGAACGTGTTCCCAAAACAAAAAAACTTTTAAAACTAAAACTTGACACCGGACTTGATCATCGCACCGTTGTGAGCGGAATTGCGGAATATTACGAACCGGAAAAAATAATTGGTCAACAGGTTTGTCTTTTAGCCAATCTTGCCCCAAGGGACATTAAAGGTATTATGTCACAAGGAATGATTTTAATGGCAGAAAACAACGATGGAAGTTTATCTTTCGTTTCTCCTTCTAAAATAGTTTCCAATGGTAGTATTGTGGCTTAAAATATGCATGACTTGCAGAATTATGAATCACCTATATTTTTAGGTGATTCATAATTTACGCTAAACATTAAAAAGTGATCTTCCCCAACTTATACTGTTTCCTTCTGGTGGACAATACCAAATACTCGCTTTCGGATAAATACATTGCGGTAGTCGGTTTAAAAATAGTAGCACCGTCTTCGTCTCTTGCTTCAAACATAGGAATCTTGGTTATTTTCCCCGAATCATCTATGGAAACCAATACCGTAATTGCATCTTTGGGGTTCGCCAGTGTTGCCAACTTTTTAGGATCTAGGTTGTCAACGTTTTTTTTGTTGTCGTTATAAAGTATATACATCTTATTGTCTTTAAATGCATACATATAGGAAAAATAAGTAGCCGAACTTCCTCTTTGTAACTTTGGAATTTTGGCCCACCAAATCACATCTCCCTGAGGAGAAAACTTAATGCTTAAGATGTGGTTATAATTATAGACATATCTGGTAGTAGTATAGCCTGAAGAGGTTACATAGGTATAGGTTTCAACATAATATTGTTCCGCAATGATAATGGCATTCCCTTCATTGTCTATTTCAATATGGTCAATCGAAAAATTGTATAACTCTGCTCCTTTTGAGGCTTTTTTTTCGCTCACAAACTGGGCTAAAAAATCCTGGTCAAACGCCTTTATTTTTTGGGTAGCAATATTTTTAGACTGTGCCTCTATTTTCATATAAAAAACGCCTCTTAATGAATATTCAGACTTTTCAGAATAAAATCCGGTTACGATAATATTGCCTTCTTTGTCTGGCTTAATTCCAATTCCCGAAGCATACGCATCTCCTATGTCTGGCCTGTACTCTTTTATTTCTTTGGTGGCGTAAAAATAGGAGATTAACGTATAATAGTGGGCAGGTTCTCCGCTTTCTCTGTCTTTCCTGTCTTTTTTCACCCTTCCTAGAATATGTACATTGGCATTATTGTCCACTAAATATTTTTCTATTTCAAAATTTCTGGAACTATACGGAAGACTTACTCTATTTTCCCAAATTGGATTTAAATTCTGATCAAGTGCCTTGAAATAATAGGACTCTTCCTCGTTCCTTTTATCTTTCATATCGGTAAATAAAAGAACTTTGGTGCTGTCAAAAGAGAAGCGACATGAAATATTCGGAGCTCCTATTCCTTGCGCTTCTATTTCAAATAAGTTTTTAGGTTCGACCATTGTTTCTCCATCTCTTGAAATAGGATTGGCAAGAAAGTATTTCACCCGTTCTTTGTTGTCCCAAAAAGTGGTAAACATATAAAATTGTCTCCCTACTTGAAAGGAAGTGTGATAAGCAACTTCATTGTTGTGGTATTTTACAATTAAAGGTTTGCTGAAAATCTGATTTAAACTATTGTCGTATTTTTCAATGATAGCGGTATTTTTCCCTGCCGAAATAGTGGAAAGGATATTTTCGTTTACAATGTAAAATCCATCCGGATCTCTTCCAAGTACGTCGGCAAAATCCATAAACTTATTTTTTTCCATTTCTTGCGACCAGGCAATACTTACTTGATTGCTTTGTGCCGACGTATATTCAATGAATAGAAACAATACTACCAGGCTGCAATATATTTTTTTCATGATTAAAAGAGTTAAATTTTCAATTACAAAATAACAATAAAAACGAACAATTGTTTTATTGTTCAAACGAAGTGTTTTTTACTTATCGGAAGAAAATGGCAAGCTTAGCCATTTATTACTTTAATTTCACAATCGTAACACCGGCTCCCCCTCTATCTGCATGTTCGTCTTGAAGGCTTGCTACCTGTTTGTAGTGTCTTAAATGGTCCCGAATGAGTGTCCTAAGAATTCCATCACCTTTCCCATGCACTATTTTCAAATCATTTGCATTTAATATAAGGGCATTGTCTATAAATTGTATCACTTCTATCAATGCCTCTTCTCCCCTTTTTCCTCGTAAATCAAGTGTAGGTGAAAAGGTTTCTGATTTAGAAAAATAACTAATATTTTTACTTTCAGAAGTCGAAATAAACTCTTCTCCAATGGCAGCGCGGTATTCGCTGCGACTGATTTTAATCAGTCGGTTTATTTTTACCGTAGAGCGCAACGAGCCAATCATGATTTCAGCTTCTTTTTCTTTCAATACGATGATTTCTCCAACAGCACCACTTTCCTTTACCTTCACATAATCTCCTTCGCAAATAGGTTTGTCAGCCATTTCTGACGTTTCTTCTTTCTTAAGACTTTTTGCAACAACGATCGGTTCTTCTTTTAAAACGGTTTCTTTATACGCTTCCAATTCTGAACGAATCAGTTTGGTAATGTCTTTGTCCGCTTTATGTTCTTTAATTTCACGAATGGTATTTTCTATTTTCTGATTGGCATCTGACAATACCTTTTTTGCTTGTTCTTTCGCCTCTTTAAGTAAAGTTTTCTTGTTGGTTTCTAACGCTTCTTTCAATTTAGAATATTCCACTAAAGTAGTCTCCAGTTTTTTTTCTTTGCTGGAAAGCTGCTGACTAAGCTGCCGAAATTTATTTTTTTCATCTTCCAATTCGCGAAGTAGTTTGTCAAAATCTACCTGAGAGGAACCGACTTTTTCTTTTGAAGAAGCGATTATTTTTTCCGGAAGGCCAATTTTTTTTGCAATCTCAAAAGCATAAGAACTGCCTGGTTTCCCAATTTCCAATATATAAAGTGGTTCAAGCTTGTCAATATTATAAGCCATGGCACCGTTGATCAACCCAGGTGATTTGTCCGCATAGGCTTTCAGGTTGCTGTAATGTGTGGTAATAACACCAAAGACATTAAGCGCATTCAAGGCTTCCAAAACCGACTCTGCAATGGCTGCCCCAAATTGCGGTTCCGTACCGGTACCGAATTCGTCTATTAATACGAGTGATTTTTTCCCTGCTCCCTTGACGAATTCTTTCATATTCTTAAGGTGTGCGCTATAGGTACTCAAATCATTCTCCAAGGATTGTTCGTCGCCGATATCCATAAAAATATCCTGAAAGAACCCAAGCGAAGAACCTTCACTGAGAGGAACCAACAGCCCGCATTGAAACATATATTGGATCAGGCCAACGGTCTTTAGGCACACTGACTTTCCCCCTGCGTTTGGACCGGATATAAGAAGAATGCGTTGGTTTGCGTCAAGTTGAATAGTTAATGGGATAACCGTTTTTCCATTCTTTTTGAAACTCAAGGTCAGCAAAGGATGCTGTGCGTTTTGCCAATGAATAAAAGGTTTATTTTCAAAAGGAATAAATCCTGCTTCCATCGCTATCGCCAATTTAGCTTTTGCCCTGATAAAATCTATCAACCCAAGAAAGGTATAGGCTTTCTTAAGTGGAACAATAGAAGGACGCAAGTAAGAGGTGAGTTCTGTCAGAATCCGAATCAGCTCTCTTTTTTCCTGCAATTCGAGCTCTTTAATTGTATTGTTGATTTCTAATATTTCAGCAGGTTCTATAAAAGAAGTTTGACCTGTAGCCGATTCGTCGTGAATAAAGCCTTTTACTTTCCTTTTATATTCGGATTTAATGGGGATAACCATTCTGCCGTTGCGCAGCGTTGGTGCTATATCTTCTTCTGCATAACCTTCTTTTTTTACTACTCTTAAAATTTTATCCGTTTCTCTTCTAAGGTTTTGCTGTTCGGAAGAATGTTCCTTTCTTATCTTTACCAACAAAGCAGAAGCATTGTCTCTGACAGTCCCATCGTCGTTTATAACTGCATTAATCTGATTATAAATATCCCTCTCCAGCGATACTTCTTTTCTAAGATTAAAGAGCGAAGGAAAAATCAGTTCGTATTTATCAAGAAATTCAAGACAGGAAGTAATCGTATAAATAGATAATTTCAATTGGCGGAATTCGTCGGATTCGAGGAAAGAACCTTCCGGTCTTATTTTCTCAAAACAATACGTTACGTCGATATAATTATTGGAGGGGAAATTTAAATTTTCCGAAAGCAACTTTCGAAATTCTTCTGTTTGATGAATCATTTTTCCTACTAATTCTACGTCCGAGGAAAAACGAAGACGGTCTACATAAGCTTGCCCTAAGGTACACAAACATTCTTGTTTTAGGAATTCCCGTATCTGATCAAAGCCGAGTTTTTGCTCTATGTTTTTTGGATATAACATCGTTGCAAAGGTAATGAAAAAATAGCTTGGCGAACATTTATACGATTGAAGGATTTGTTACTGGTAATCGAATAGTGGTAATTATTACTTTTAAATCCCTCTCTAAATCCCTCTGTATCTTCATAGAAGAGAAAAATCATCTTCTTATTTTACAGTTTTGATATAATTGGTCAACTCTTCTATATTGCTTGGGAAAGAAAATTGATCGTTTAGCGATGAATAATTTTGCTTGTCGGAAGTGAATTTATATAAATATTTTGCCACATCTAACTTATCCATTTCGAAAGAAAGTTTACTCAAAATCTCTTTTATTTGAACGGTATTAATGCAATGTCCGGGCATTGTTTCCTGCAATACACCCAACTTGCTTTCTGTAAAGGCAACTGTATTAATCAGCTCTTTCATTTTATCAAAATCTTCCTCCGACATCTGACCATTCTTGCACAAAACAGTAGAATCTGTAGTGTCTTTAACAACTCTTTTCTTGGAGGTTTGGGCATTGCCTGTGAAAGAAAGGAAGAAGAGATAACAAATGAGTATTGGCAGAAAAAAATCAAAATTCTTCATGGTCATTTTCTTTGCAAGATAATAAGTCAACAGAAATATACCAGTTTTAGAAAAAAATTATATGGAAGAAAATCGTTCTCTCAACTACCACGAATGAAGTTTAAGAGAACGAGGATTAAAATTCCCATAGATGATGCTCGGATTCCATCAATTCATAGGCAGCCCATTTGCTCGCCATAATTCCTTTATGCGGATCGCTATGCAAATCGGTCAGATAGGCATCCGCTGGATTGGCTACTTTAATTATATAAGAACTAAATAAGCGCAATTCAAAGGCATCGGCAAGGGTTTTATGTTCATGTTCGTTTTGCGTATTATACCAAATAGCTTTCGGATTGTCTCTGAAAAGATGTTCGACTAATTCCTTATAACCAAAAGAAGCCAAAGGAATCTGTATACCCTTTTCATTCATTGGATGATCGGCTGGAATATAAATAGTGATTGCCAAAATATCGTGGACCATTTTTGAATGTTGTTTGTCAAACAATACGTCTTCCTTTATTTCCAGCTGATACAAATCGCGGGCAAAGTATCTTTCGTTTTTTGAGGTTTCAATAATGGTTCTCCATTCAGGTCCATATTCCAGAAAAAGAAATACCGTATCAGTTGGTACATTCATCGCAGAAGGAGTGCGCAGCTTATTTAGAAAATCTTCTTTTGTGAGTTGTTTTTGCAAAGAATCGTTTTCATAAGCTTTGATCATTCCTTTTGTAACCCCTTCAATAAGTAGGACGGTGATTTCTTTGTTTCGGGAAAACAAAGGTGAATTTTGTTTTTCACGCAAATCAAGGGCTCGGGTGATTGTTTTTTTATACATCGCATCGGAGGCATGTATAGGTCTTAATGATAAAGGGTTATGCCCATTCTGCTGTGCATAAGCGGTAGATGCCAAAACCGATACACAACCTAAAATTAAAATGTATTTTCTCATGGTTTCAAAGTTTAGTGATTCCTTTTTACCATAATGAAATTAAAGGGGAAAAGATACAAAACCCCTCATCTTGCCAGGGAGCAAAATGAGGGGTTGGATTTTTTTAGTATGAATTATTTAGATTCAACTTTAACTTCTCTTCTTGGGAAGTTAAACAACAGCGAAGTTAAAATCGGAATTACAAATATGGCTACCGTCAACAAAGAGATTCCTAAATCTGCTTTTTCACCGCTTAAGATAGAACAGAAGCTACTTCCCGGATAACAATCACAAGCAACGCAATCTTCACAAACTGCCACTTTGAAGAATTCATCACAGACAAACGACAATACCAGTTTAAGTCCCAAAATACCTATCACAATAAAAGCAGTTCCCTCTAAAAATGGAAATTTCTCAATCAGTTTCACGAAACTCTGTGCTACAAAACGCATGGCAAGAATTCCGATAAAAACCCCGATCATGATAAGCCATAGATTGTCGGTAAAGGCAACAGCCGCAAAAACATTGTCAATAGAAAATGCAAGATCCATCACTTCTACCAATGCCACGGTAGACCAAAAAGGGCCCAACGCGCCTAACGTCATTTTATAAAATCTGTTTTCCTCTTTGTTTAAAGTATCGTCTTTAGTGGTCTCGGTTTGTTTTGTTCTGAAATAGTTAAAGGTCATATACATAAGATAGAGACCTCCTATTGCTTTCAACCAAATTACTTTTATAAGAAAGGAGGCAAATACCAAACAAATACCTCTAAAAAAATACGCTCCAATAATCCCATATTTCAATGCTTTGTCTCTCTTTTCTTTTGGCAAATCCATCACCATTGTAGCTAAAACCGCTGCATTATCCACTGAGAGAAGACTTTCTATTAATATGAGGTTGAGAATAATAAGGGAGCCTGCTTTGAAATCAGGCCCCAAAATCTGGTGTAAGATATCCATTTAATCTATTACGAATTTTATTTTTATCAAAATATAACGCCAAGGTAGCTAAAATTTTAAATAGTTGTATAAAAATTATGCAATTATTATGCAATTATTATTTTAATTTTCGTATTAGAAATCCGAACAAAATTTAATGCATGTATCTTTTTGTCAAAAGGCATTAAAAAAATTGGCTAGGTCTCTTGGGCCAGATTTGCCGGGAAGCATCAAAAGCGTTCCTTCTAAATCTTTAGAAATTCTATTTACGAGCCGTTCTTAAACCTTTCTTACCTTTTAAATTAAAATAGCCATAAATTCAGGTTTCTTCTTGTATCTTTTTGTACCGGGAAGCATTATGATTAAAAACATTTCGCTTGAGCATATATCATAAAACAGCAAAAGACATTGATGCCGAAGGGCATTTAATCAGGCAGGCTCAGATTGATCCGACGCGGTTTAGCGTTCTTTATGACAAGTATTACAAACCTGTATTTGTGTTTATATACAGAAGAACTGACGACAAGGACCTGACGGCAGACCTGACTTCTCAGGTTTTTTTAAAGGCAATAACCCATTTACCGAAATACCAGCATAAGGGATTGCCCTTTTCTGCCTGGTTATTCCGAATAGCGGTAAATGAGATAAATATGTTGTTTAGAAAAAATAAAAACAGACGTTCTCTGGCGATTGAAGAAATTGGGCTTGAAGTTCTGGTGGAAGAAATAGGCGGAAATGAAAAAGAAGAAGAAATTGAATTATTACTTAAAGCAATTCAACGATTGGCATTGGAGGAGGTGCATTATATTGAACTAAGATTTTTTGAGGGGCGTTCCTTTAAAGAGATTGGAACCATCCTGGAGATTACTGAAAACAATGCAAAAGTACGTACCTACAGAATTTTGGATAAAATAAAAAAAATAATGGGAACTCGCTAGCGGGTTTGTTAAAAGAAAAAATGGATAAGTATTCTATAAAAAGAAGTTCAGAATCCCTTACGGATGAAGAGATCAACCGGCATAAAGATTTTGATAAATTACTAAGAGAACATAAGAAAATACATCGTTATAAAGATGCCGTTAAACCCTTGTATAAAAATATTGGGTTTATGGGTGTACTTATCATAATAAGTGTTGTACTGCTTACTGTATTCTTTGACCAGCAGGATAAAACCCAAAAGAAAATAATCCGTGACAGCGTAAGTACCTTGAAGGCGGATACCGGAATAAAAGTGCCGTTGGAAGAGAAAAGCAAAACCGCCAATCGCACCATCGTTTCCGCTAAAAAATCAATGGGAAATGATGTCGAGTGGACTAAAACAGAAATTCCTATTGTTTATGAGGTCTACACCATACACCCGGAAGCCGGAGCTATTTTATATTTAAAGTCTGGAGCACGCATACGCATACCCTCTTTTGCTTTTGTGGATCAAAAAGGAAACGTTATCAAAAAAGAAATTACGTTTTATTATCGGGAACTCACTGGGCAAGAAGAGGTGGACTTGAAACTAAAAAATGATTTGTATCCTGAAAAAATAATAGAGATAAAAGCAGAAGAATCGGGCACAAAATTCTCTACTGTACTTGCATCACCGATAGAGATCGAAATAATTACTCCTTTGAAAAAAGAACCTGGTAGTATTTATCATTACTCAAAAGAAAAACAAGAATGGATTCTTTCCGGAAATGAAAAAATTGTTTATCGCTTTTTGATTCAAGCACAGGAAACGGAATTCCCAGAGATGACTCCATTGAAAGGATTGGTTTGGGAATTGCCGGACGAGGCTGGTAAACCACTTGACTTTGGATATATCTTTAATCGTCCATGGAAAAGTTGCTTGTTTAAAACAACAGACAAAAAAGAACTGTTTATCAAAAATACAAACAGTTCCTATAAAAGCCCATCGGACATTTTGTGCATGCTGGGTGACAAAAAACAAGATAAAAAACTTAAAGAAGCATTTTATGTTCTTTACCATAAAGAAAAGGTAAAAGACATGGAAGGTAATCAGGAAGCTGTAAACACCATTGAAAATTGGAGAAAGTCAATAGATGGACAAAATTATTTCAAATGGGTGACCGACTCACTTTTAAGGAAGCAGTTTTTTTCCGAAAACAAAACCTCTGTTTGTGCCATAAAAAAAACAGGGTTTAACGGACTATTTTACAACAGCCCAAAATCATTGAAAATAAAGTCCTATAAGCGGTTGCTCGTCCTTGAAAAATATCCAAATAAAAACCAGCATTTTAGCAGGGAAATGATTTGGGAGGAACCAAGTCTGAAAAGATAAGATTGCTATTCAAATAAATTTCCTTGTTTGAATTGGTCTTTAAAAGGTAATTCAATCGATGTCTTGTTCATTTTTTGAGAAAAGTAGTTGGCTAATTCGGGAAACAAGGCTTTATTCGGCGTATGTATGAAAAAATAAATTTCTTTCAATCCTTCCGACAACCATTTTTTAAGTACCATTGACCATTCGTCTATTCTTGCAAAATCGGAGGGATGAAGATCATTGGCTGCAAATCGTATAAAAGCAGTTCGGTTGGAAAGTCTTAGGTGAAGCAGATCTCTTCTTCCTGCTACATCAGTGATTACTGTACAAAATTTCCGATCTTCCAAATAGTTGAATATTTTATCAAATTTACGTTTGTCTTTAAACCAATCGGCTTGTCGAAATTCGATGGCAAGCGAAAAATCTTCCGGCAAGGCATTTAAGAAATAGAGCAACGATTTTAGTTTATCAGGTCCAAAATGCTGTGGCAATTGAAGAAAGGAAGTGCCAAGATTGTTTTCTAAGGTGCGAAGAACTGTTATAAAATGAAGCATTTGTTCCGTCATTTGAACGATGTCCTTTGCATGGCTTATTGTTTGAGGTATTTTCGGACAAAACCTGAAATGTTCCGGCACTGCTGCTCGCCAACGAAGCAGCGTATTTGAATCAGGTATAGTGTAATGAGTAGCATTAAGTTCTATGGCAGAAAATTTTTCAGCATAAAACCTGAGATAATCCTTTTCTTTGGTCCCTTTCGGGTAAATTTTACCCAGCCATCCTTTTTCTGCCCAGATTGGACTACCGGTACTAATAAAAGATTCTTCGGATAAAAAACCCGGTAAAACATTCACATTTCCTGCATGCTCTTTTGGAAGTGTAAAATCAACCGCATCAATATTGGGAAGCCTGCCAAAATCCATTTTAATTATTTCTAAGGAGCGAAGATAAGAATTTTAAGTTCAGCAAATCACATAGGCCTGATTACGGTCTTATTGAAAAAGATAATTGATCGTTTGTTTTCCAGAAAATACTAAATCATATTTACATATAGTTATATTTCAAGAGGGGGAAAAATAAAAAGTTAGTTTAAATTTAAAATAAAAGTACAATACCCATAATGAGGCATTTATGCAGCTTTCTTTCTTTTGTTGTTTTTTGTATCCAGTCAACTTTTGCTCAAACAGAAACGGATCCTAAAAAATTCTTGAATCTTGTCAAAAATGGAGATTTCGAGGATGGCAATATTGGCTTTACAAGTGAATATCAATATAATTTCCGAAGCAATGCTCCCGGACAATATTCCATCACAGACGATGCAGCAAGCCTCAATAAGGACTTTAGAAACCCCATAAAAGGGGATCACACTTATGGGCGAGGGTATTATTTAGTAGTCAATTCGGATGGAGAAAAAGGAAAAAAAGTCTGGCGTACGGAAGTAAGCGTTATCCCAAATTCAAATTATACTTTTTCTGTTTTCTATTGTAATCTCTATAAAAAACTTCCTGTAAAAACAGGATTTGCATTCGAAAGTGGTGATGTAAAAGGAAACGACCCGGCAGTAAAATTTATGGTAGAAGGGAAACAAGTGGGTGAACTTGACATGGATTTTTATCATCTCTTTCGGTGGATTAATGCAACCGTTACCTGGTATTCGGGAACAAACAACGGCAAAGTTACGATCAGTATCGAAAATGCAAACAATAGTGTAGACGGGAACGATATGGCACTGGACGATATTGAATTTCTGTATAAAGAAACCATGCCGGTGGGATATGTACCCCCTAAACTACGTACGATTATGTCGGAAGAATACAGAGCTGAAATGGCAAAGAATTATAAGCCGAGCAAACGGATCATTAGTTTTGCGGATATTCAAAAGGGGGACGAATTGGCGCCAGGTATATACAAAGTGAAATACAGGAATCAAAACATCGATAAGGATTCTGCGCTGACCCATAAAGGAGAAAAATTTCAATTGCACGATCTGATTTTTAATCAGGGAGATCCTTTTTTATTGCCGGCCGCCAAGGTAGAGCTCGACAGGCTCGCTGAATGGTTGGAAGAGGCAGATACTGTCCGAATAAGAATAGAAGGGCATACAGACAATATCGGGAAACCGGAGCTGAATGTAAAACTATCGGAGGAAAGAGTTTATAATGTGAAAGTGTATTTGATGGAGAAGGGGATCGCCGAAGAAAGAATAGAAACGATTGGCTATGGAGGTGCAGTGCCAATTGCAGATAATGCTAATGAGGCTACCAGAAAATTGAACAGAAGGGTGGAGTTTGAAATTATAAAGTAGCAGATTGTATGGAGCGATACAAACTGCTCGCTACAACAAATTGTAAAAAGATGAAATGGGTATTGTTTATAATAAGTAATATTCTTTTGTTTTTATTCACCTCATGTGATAGTGTGAATGAACTGCGAATATTGAATAAAAACATCGATAGCATTTTTGTTTATGGAATAAGTCGTGATATTTATAAATATAGGTATAATCAAAATTTTGATTCTATTATTCACAATAACAGAGTTAGTATTTTACTAAAAGAGAAACAAATTATTATTTTTGGAGCTGCCATCAATGATCTAGAATTAAATGAAATCCCAATAGATTCTCTTATTATATACACTAAAACGGATACTTTATATAATTTATGCGGTCGAAATAATATCTATGAAGAATTTAAAAAAAATAAATTTTTTTCTGAAGGATATTGTTTAGAAGTTAAGAGATGAATTTCAAAAGAGAGTAAGGCTTTTGTAATCGCTCGGTTGAGAACCGAGCGATTACAAAGAATATCCATTTTAAATTCATAGTTGAAATTTACTCTAATATGTTTTCCTAGGTCAATTCTTTATACATCGCACAGAAAATAAGTAAATTGGTTCTACTGAATAAGTATGTATTTTTAATTTTTCTTTTACTTTCTTAGACATGAATCCTATTCCATAACCTTCAAATCCATATCTTCCCATTTTATATATTGAACTTGTCCAAAATTCAGATTTCCTATCCTTAGTCAAATAATGTTGTTGAATTGTAAAAATAGACATTTTTTGACCATACCCACCTAACATTAAATTAAATCCAGAACGTCCACCCGGAAGAAGAATCTTATAAAATTGATTAGCGTCTTTATAGTTTAGTTCTGATAATAAAATTTCAAACTCTTCTTTACTGGGAAGGTGCCACCCCACAGGACAAGCTTTCTCAGCGGCCTTCCATATATACAATCTTCCATATTTATCACAATTTGCTGCAGAATCGTTATAACAATGACTGTCCGATATAAAATGTCCTGGAAGCATTTTACCGGGCATAAATGTTAACATTTCTTCTTTATAAAAGATACTATCCTTCGTTTCGTAGTTCAGGTTTTGTGCCATCCAAATCTGATTCCCGATCTTCACGGTCTTATATATTTGTCCATCCCGTGGATCTATCAGATCTTCCTGAGCTTGAACCATGCCGTAGTTTATAAGCACAACAATCAATAGTAGAAAAATTTTATTCATACAATATACCATTTATAATACACTTATTTATTCGTAGTTCCCCAATATCCATATCGAATCCATCCATTTGAAAGCCAATCCTTTTTATACTCTGTAATCGCTCGGTTCTCCACCGAGCGATTACAAAGGCGATTACAGAGTATAAAAGTGACTCTAAAATACTATAAATACTTATCGTTATTTATACCTATTTTACAAACCAGTAAAAACACCTGTTTTTATTTTTTTTTAAATTACGTTATTGTTTTATATATTTTTTATTATCTATTTGTTTACGAAAACCAATGATTCCGCTCAATATAAGGACTATAATTAATGGGTTGACTTGATTAGCCAATTGTGCTTTTTAAGAATCATCATTTATGATATATGATAGAAACAAAGGACTAATTTATTAAAAGGACAACGAATGGATATATTTTCCTACAGCATTGACATTAAAAACATAGAGATTGCTACCAGGCTTCTGAATGAAAGCAGGACAGGTTTTTTAAAACTGTTTAACAACAGTCCCATTTGTATGAGCATGACTACTCCCCAGAGAACGTATAAAAGGGTGAATAAGAAATTTATGGAAACATTTGGGTATACGGAATCAGAGATGATCGATCGAACTTCTATTGAGGTTGGGATTCTTAATCAAGAAGAATCGATTAAGGTCGGAAAAATCATAAAAGAAAAAGGCAGGCTTCAGAATGATTATGTGAAATGCATAACCAAAAACGGGACGATTGTTCATACACTGTCTTCCATTGAATCAATGGAGATGAACGGAGAAACCTACCTAATTGCTTTTTTTATCGACATTACAAAAATTGTAGAGCAGCAGATTATTATTGAACAGCAGATGCAACAAATGGAAGCGGTAAATAAGGAGCTGGAAGCTTTTTCTTATTCTGTTTCACATGATCTGATGGCTCCATTACGTGCTATCAGTGCTTATGCATCAATATTAGAAAAGGATTTCTATACTCTTTTCGACGACGATGGAAAAAAAGTATTAACGGCTGTTCAGAACAACGCCAGGAAGATGGGCCATTTAATCGATGACCTTTTAGCCTTTGCCAAAATAGGCAAAAAGGCGATTATTAAAACAGATATTGATATGCAGGCTCTTGTAACAGAGCTATTGGTTGATTTTAAAAATACGCTCCATCATAAAGCAGAGGTAATAGTAGGAAACATACATCCGGTCGTAGGAGATTATGGGTTATTAAAATTGGTTTTAACAAACCTGATTTCTAATGCTATAAAATATTCGTCAAAAAAAGAGCACCCATTTATTGAAATTACATCGGAAATAAAGGACAACATGATTGTCTATACGATAAAAGATAACGGAGAAGGATTCGATATGCAATACGCCGATAAATTATTTGGAGTTTTCCAACGTTTGCATTCAAGTGAAGAGTTTGAGGGAACAGGGTTGGGGTTAGCAACTGTCCAGCGCATTCTAAACAAACATGGTGGAAGCATCTCTGCAGAAGCCGAATCAAAAAAAGGAGCTGCGTTTCGTTTTACATTGCCTATTTCTTAGTTCCAAATAAGAATAAGAAGGTTGTACCTATTTAATTTTAGTCTTTGATTTCTGGTCAGGCAAAAGATTCCTCCAACGATACTATTATTTTTTTGAAAAAACAGAAGTATCTGTTACAGCACCACTTTTTTGATAGACCGTAAATTGATTGTCGTTTATTTGAACAATAGTAGCGGTATCTGCAGGATCAGAAGTATCGGGTGTATTTGTGTCGATTATATACGTTATTCTTAGTACTAACTGAGTATTATTATTAATCAACCTAAAGATTCCAGAATAATTTGAAGCGTCAACACAGGAATTATTCCCCTGATCACTAGAGTCGACGGTAATACTCCCATGATTAAAGATAAATGTTGAATCGCTTTTAAAAGTGAAGGTATTATCCTGACTCATTGCACAAGAGGCATTACAAGACGGATGATTGGGGTTCAAGGGAGCATTCCTGGTCAACATCCAATTTTTACTGCTCCCATTGGTAAGGTAATTCATCACAGCATTTACTGTTGATGGTGTTACGGTCGCTTCATTATGTTTTTTGCAGCTTAATAATAGTAAAATGCTAAACGAAAAGAGAATAATAATTTTAGCTTTCATGTTTTAGTACTTGGTTTTTTGAGATGTCGAAAGATATAAATTCTTCTCCTTAAATTGAACTGTTTGATAAATTTTTTACCACGAGTTAGTTCATTATCGAGACAGGAAAGATGAATCCTGGAAAAAAGACAGATAAGTTCAACTATTTCACTTTAGTACTTGATCATAACCTGGAGAATTTTTTATGAAGTAGATGTATCCCTTATACATCTACTACCTGTATTCATTATACATAAGTAAGCAAGAAATTGATTCTGACCTCCGCACTCTTTCAGACCAACGAAACAGGTAAAAGCGGTTACCCGGTTTTGTATAGCTACTCCGCACAGGAGATTTATGTAATTACTCTATTTAATTTATAGCAATTAGGGAAATCTAATCCTACATGTTCCTGTTGCAAAGTAAAAACGTCTTCCACTGAAAAATTCAATTTTTCGTTTCTCAACCTTAAACCATAATAAATCTAAATAAATTCATATATTATTGGTTATTAATGGTTTTTATGTTAAAAATGTAACATTTGGGGTAAATACGTATAAACATTATGGGTAGTAATTCGTATTATTGTATAAACAATTACCTACTATGTTTAAAGTATTTATCTTTTCTACCTCCCTATTCCTTGTTTTATCTTTTAATAATAAAGTTTTTGGAACGACTTGTACGGCTTTGGCTACCGGAAACTGGTCTAATACGGCTAATTGGTCTTGTGGAGCGGTTCCTGTGGGGGGAGATACTATTGTAATTCCTGCTGCAATGACAGTAGCTTTTGATATGGGTAATTATACGATGCCCGGGGTTCCGGCTGTTCTGTTGCAAGTTTATGGAACGCTTCAATTTAATGGTGGAACTAAATTAGGTCTTCCTGCCAATTCAAATATTAACATATATTCCGGCGGAGCTATTAATGGTGCAGGAGGTGGAGGAAACAGCAACTATATTAAAATAGGAGGTATCTCTGTTTGGTCAGCGGGTGATGGAAACCAAACAGGTCCTGAAACTATAAATACTTCTTGTCCTGCTAGTAGCGGAGGATGCACTTTGCCTGTAACTTTATTAAAATTTACGGGTGAATATAACGTATCTGAAAATAGTGTAAAACTTAGCTGGTTGGTCAATAAAGCAATAAATTTTTCACATTTTGAGGTGGAGAAAAGCGTAGATGCTGTATTTTTTTCTTTTGTTTATAGCATCCAAGGAATTAACACGAATTCAATTGCCGGCTTTAATTATGCTGATTCGAATGTATTAGCGTCAAAAACATATTATTACAGGCTTAAAGAAGTTGATTTAAATGGAAGTTATACTTATTCGAATATTATTATAGTAACGACCAAAAGCAATCAATCGTTAGGGTTAACGTTATCGCCTAATCCAGCAATATCTTCTGAAGATTTTAAAATTGAAATAACAAATATTACCAATTCCGTTATCTTAAAAATAATAGATTTAAATGGTCAGGAAATATTTTATAAAGTAATTTCTTCAACGGATCCTGTTACTATTTCCTCCA
>DATHPH010000448.1:0-6872 GCA_035484095.1 Cytophagaceae bacterium
TATTTACATTTTACAGAGAATGCTTCAGTTAATGAACCAAATTGGACCCAAACATTGAAGAAATATTCTTCAGAAGGAAATATTGAGAAGGAGCGCCTTTTAAGACAGTCTCTTTTAGCGTCTACCAGAAATTTCAATAAAACATTATCAGGGTGGTTTATGGATTTATTTGTTCAATTGGAACCTTCAAAGGAAGAACTCCTGAAGCTTCAGAACGAATTATTCATTGCATTAAATTCACCACATAGTAAAGTAGTCAATACAGTTCTTCAGCATTTCAAAAAGATTATTGATGAAAAAAATATTAATATAGATTCTTTTCTCGATAACATATCTATACTTCTTTCTTCTGAAACTAAATCTGTAGTTTCTTCTTCTTTATTAATATTGGATAAGCTTGCCAAGAAACATAAAGACAAGCAAGAGGGTATATGCCTTGGTACTTGTCAGGCCTTTATTCATAACGACGATGACATTCAGTCCAAAGCGGCTAAGCTAATACAAAAATATGGGAGTGTATCTTCTGAAGAATTGAAAGATACTCTTGCACAGTATCAGGAGTCAATGTTTAGTAATGCTAAGAATATTCTTACTGATTTTTTGTTTTTCGAAACGAAATCAGAATCTGTTCTTGATGTTTCTGATCCTGTTGTAACTGAAAGTTTAATATCTAAAAATAATCAAATAAAGCCCGCTGAAAATTTTGATGAATTATTATTTCTCGCAAGTCAGGCTTTTGATAACAATCAAACCTATCATATTGATTTGCTTCCAGCTTCTCTGGTAAACCTTCAGGATGAAATTATAGGAAATAATATTATGAAATTGGAGCCTGCTATTCAGAGAGCAAGTAAGTTGCTGAAAAATCCTTGGCTAACTAATTTAGGTTCTTTGGATCATATGCTGGCAAATTTTATGATCACGTATACTGGAATCTTAATGCAAAGATTTCCTAAAGAGACCAAAGAACTTCAAGGTAAATACTCAATATATAATTTTGAAGGATGGAGTACACATAATAAAGACATCATCTATGAACCCTATAAAAGGATTTTGTTATCTGCATTAAATAAAATAACCAATAAAGATACTTTACCATTATTGTCTACACCAACACATAGTCCAGCGTGGATCTCTTCGTTGACATTGATTGACAGATTAAGTCAGTATCAACAAAAAAGCGTAGCTCCAGATGGATTTGATTTTCAGGTCGCCATTTCAAGGTGTGCATTAGATAATATAGAGGAGGCAATAACAGCATCTCATGAAAAACTATCAGGAGAATATAAAAATCTAATTTTGTTTTTATTAACAGAAGATTCAATTCCTCAAGGACCGTTTAATATGGAATCTTTATGGATGACTGCTTCTTTGACAAAGTTTCCTAAAATAGAATATAAAGCGTTTGAAGGATTTTCTTGTAACAAGATGCGATTTAATTATTTTTCAGGTCAGTTTCCCTGGAAAACATTTGTAGAAAATTATACTTACGATCATTACGATTATGCCAAAAAACAAAATATAAAAGTTCAGGATACTAGAGGCATACTTAAGATTGAGTTTGGCGATAAATATAAGAAGGCGGAAGGGTTGAAAGGAATGCTTTCTAAAATTCTCCCAACTTCCAAAGGGGAGGAAAAACTTATATACGATTATATGTATATAAAATCTACTTATATAGTGGCAGAACATAACGACATTCAACGATTGATGTTCTTAATACCCAATAACCCTGAAATCTTGTTGGCGCAAATAATCCATAGAAGTTTAGATCATCCAAAGTTTTGGGAAGAAGGCCATAAAAAACTTGTGACCAAAGCCATTGAATCGCTTTATGCTATATGGGGGAACTTTGGAGAGACTGCACATTTATTTGTAGCAACTTGTATGATAAGTAGTGAGAAGACGATTCGTTCTTTTGGGGCAGAAATATGGATTAAAGGAGTAAATCATTCAAATATAAAAAGTGAATTGATTGGTGAGATATTGGGCAAACATGAACAAATAGAATTCGCACCGTTAAAAAGATTTACCGACTTATTAATGAGCGATATGTTTCAGATTTCTGGACACCATAATATTGAACTGGAAAATCT
This sequence comes from Cytophagaceae bacterium, assembly GCA_035484095.1. Classification (GTDB taxonomy): domain Bacteria; phylum Bacteroidota; class Bacteroidia; order Cytophagales; family Cytophagaceae; genus JANYCO01. The sequence goes on from DATHPH010000448.1 coordinate 2,097, forward strand.
CTTGGTGACAATGCTAAATCAACTTCCGGCAGAACCGATCAATAATTTGAAAAAATTACTTGAGATTTATTTAGAAATTATTTCCAGTAACAGTTCAACCATGAAAAATGATAAGCTAATAAATCAGTTAGAATCTTGGAAATCTTCAGCTTCTTTGGCTAAGGTGATAAAAGGTATTGAATCTAAGATAATTGTCGAAAAATAGTCATTATTTTCCCTAAGTATATGATTTTTAACTAGAAGAGCTTGCTTTTAGTATATTTTTAATTATATTTGTTCATAAATATTAATTGTTCACGTTTCGTGAACATAATAATAAAATGAACAAAGACATTGTAGATATTGCTTTAGAAAACCTTCATAGGATGACTGAAATCCAAGGTACTTGGAATGCCAGCGAGGTTAAAGAAATGGATGGAGTATTAAATTTATTTTATGACAATCAGCATATACAATTTAATATAGAAGTTAAACGGGAGTTAAGAAATTACCATCTGGATCAACTCCTGGAAATGAAAAAAAAATTCGCTCCTCTTATGGTGATTGCAGAAAAAATATTTCCAAAAATCAAAGAAGAGTTCAGACATCATCATATCGCTTATCTGGAAACAAATGGTAATATCTATTTTAAAGAAAGGGATAGATTAGTGTGGATTGATGCTAATAAACCTTTACCAAAGGAAAAAGAAAAAGGTAATCTGGCATTTAATAAAACAGGATTGAAAGTGGTCTTTCTTTTTTTAATAAATGAAGAATATTTAAATATGCCTTATAGAAAGATTGCCAAGCTAACAGAGACAGCACTAGGTAATATTAAAAATGTGATAACCGGACTTAAGGAACAAAAATACATTATTAAATTAAACGAGGATCAAAATAAACTGACGAATAAAGAAGCATTACTCGATAAGTGGGTAAATGCATATGAAGAAAGGCTGAAGCCTGTATTAGAAATAGGAACATTTAGGTTTCTAAAAGAGGAAGATTTTTATCAGTGGAAAAAAATTCCATTAAACCCTACTAAAACCTGTTGGGGAGGAGAGCCTGCTGGGGATTTGCTTACAGATTATTTAAATCCTGAAATACTTACTTTATATACTACAGAAACTAGAAATGAACTCATGAAAAATTACAGATTAATTCCTGATGAAAAGGGAAATGTAAAAGTAAATGAAAAGTTCTGGCAGTATGATGAAGAAAATGCTAACCATGTAGCGCCCCCCTTATTAGTTTATGCTGATTTAATAAACACACGAAATGAGAGATGTATAGAAACTGCCAAGAAAATATTCAATGAGAAACTTAAAGATAGACTTAAATAATTTACATAACGACGGATTAAAAGAACTCTTTCAATCATTAGAAGAAGCATTCAAAGTATTAGACGTAGACTTCTATTTGATCGGAGCATTGGCAAGAGATATCTGGTTTCTTGGAAATTCTCAGAGTCGTGTGAGAGGAACAAAAGATGTAGACTTTGCAGTATTTATAGCACGCGAATCACAGTTTGAAGAGTTGAAAGAATATTTGATTACCCATAAAGGTTTTCGGGTACATTCTACTAATAGCTTCGTATTCTTTTCTCCCAAGAATATTCAGATTGATATCTTACCCTTTGGACAGTTAGAAGTAGAGGACGGGGTTACAGTATCTGGGAAAGGACTTACAAGTATAAAAGTAAACGGATTCAAAGAAGTGTATGAAAGCGGAACGAACGATGTAACCTTATTTGAAGAGAAGATATATAAAATCGCAACATTGCCATCCATCGTGTTACTGAAATTAATCTCTTATGATGATAGGCCAGAAGTAAGAATAAAGGATCCTGAAGATATCTTATCTATTCTAAAGTATTACTTTGATCTAAACGATGAGTTTGTATTTGACAACCATCCTGACACATTAGAATTAATAGATAATGGACAGGAATGGGTAGCGGCTCGTGTCATTGGAAGGGAGATAGCTTCTATAATAAGTCAGAATGAAAAGTTGAAGTTACGGGTACTTTCAATATTAGAAAGGGAAACAAATCCAGAAAGTAGGATGGCTGAAATAATGACCCGAAGTAATGACAAATACTCAGTTGACACTTGTGTTGGGTTATTGAAAAATATATTGGAAGGAATACATGAAAGAATAAAGTAATTGGAATTAATAAGGAATGTCTAATTAATGGATAAACGGTTTGTTTTACCTATGTTTTACCCATAAAAAAAAGAGTTACAATTTTCATCGTAACTCTCTCATTATTAAGCGGAATGGACGGGACTCGAACCCGCGACCTCCTGCGTGACAGGCAGGCATTCTAACCAGCTGAACTACCACTCCGTCTTTTGCGTGTGCAAAGGTAGCCCTTTATCCTTAAAATCCAAAATACAAGAATTTTATTTTTCAAAAACATGCAAAATTATCCTTATGACTTCTATCAAATACTTAACAGTGATCCATATAAGCGCGTATGAACGGATATTCTCATCTTTTCGTCACATATTCTTATAATTATTTCTTAACTTTGCCTTCTACACAATAAAAAGGTTAATATACTGTAGTAAGTATGTACTTAGATTTTGAAAAACCGATAGCTGAGCTTGAAGCAAAGTTACAAGATATGATTGTTCTAGCAGACGAAACAAAAGTCGACATGAGCAAACAGGTCAAGTTATTAGAGGCCAAGATTGTTGAACTAAAAAAAGAAACCTATTCAAATTTATCTCGTTGGCAACGTGTTCAGCTTTCCCGTCATCCAGAGCGCCCTTACACCTTAAATTATATTGAAGGAATCGCTTCAAAGTTTATAGAAATTCATGGCGACAGATCTGTTAAAGATGACAAAGCTATGATTGGCGGCTTTGCTGATATTGATGGACAAACGGTGATGCTCATTGGCCAGCAGAAAGGACGCAAGACTAAGGAAAGGCAAATTAGAAATTTTGGAATGGCCAACCCTGAAGGTTACCGGAAGGCACTTCGCCTAATGAAAATTGCAGAGAAATTTAAAAAACCTATCGTTACCTTTATTGATACTCCTGGTGCAGCGTTAGGCTTTGAGGCAGAAGAAAGAGGTCAGGGAGAAGCCATCGCTAGAAATATTAAAGAAATGTTTATGCTCAAAGTGCCGGTAATATGTATTATCATCGGTGAAGGAGCTTCTGGTGGTGCACTTGGAATTGCCATCGGAGACAAAGTATTTATGTTGGAGAATACTTGGTATTCTGTAATCTCTCCAGAGTCTTGTTCTTCTATTTTGTGGAGAAGCTGGGATCATAAAGAACAGGCAGCAGAAGCACTTAAACTTACGGCACCGGATATGCTTTCGTTTAAATTGATCGATGGTATTATCAAAGAACCTCTTGGCGGTGCTCATAATGACCAACAAGCAATGTTCAAAGAGGTCAAAAAAATTATTTTAGAGAACATTAATACCCTTAGTCAGGTGAAACCTAAGGATCGAATTATGGATAGAATTGAGAAATTTTCATCCATGGGCGTGTACGAAGAAATTTAATCATTTTTGAAACGCATATATAAAAAACGCTGAAACACTTCAGCGTTTTTTATGACTATAACAATTTTCAAATTTGCAAGGATAACAATAAAAATTCCGAAAACGATGCGGTCATTTCTTTTTTGTTTTATTTTTTCCTTCGGTACTTTTAACAACAGCTTCTGATCGGCTCATTGATTTGATAAATTCTGTTTTACGGAAACGCATGCAAGACCAATCTTCGTCAATAGAAATTAACCGAACTGTTTCAAACCCCAACTTTCTTAATACCTCCCAACCTTTGTCTCGGCTTATATCGGCTTTGTATTTTTTAGAGGTACCTTTTGGATAAGCAACCCACAAAAGGCCGTCTTCGATCATTGCATCAACCAATTTCGGAATAAAAGCAGCAACCTCCTTTTGCGATTTCGCAAAAACGATTATAAAAGAATACTCTTTTTTAGCTTTTAATTCAGCCGCTACTTTTGTAACCTTACTTATTTCTTTTAAAAATGACTCAAAATCTTCCGGTGCATTAAGAACTAGTATTTCAGGTTGATTTTTATAATTTAATTTTTTCAGAAGTTCGCTCATAGTGAGAATAAAAACTGTCCATTGTTATATTTCAACTTTTAATCCATCGTATGCGATAAAAACATTTTCAGGAAGTTCTTTCTGCACATCATTATGCTTACCCATTTGATGACTTAGGTGCGTCAAGTAAGCTCTTTCCGGTTGAATTTTTTTCACCAAATCAAGTGCTTCCTGTAGTGTAAAGTGTGAAATATGCTCCGTTTTCCTTAAGGCATTTACAACCAGAATTTTTGTCCCTTTTACTTTTTCCAATTCAATAGCTGAAATGAAATTAGCATCCGTGATATAGGTAAAATCATTGATCCGATAGCCAAAGACAGGAAGTTTATAGTGCAAAACTTCTATCGGTGTAAATTTCACTTCGTCAATTTCAAAAGGTTTATTTTCAATTTCGAAAAGATCGATAAGGGGTGCACCGGGATATTTGAATTCAGTGAACGCATAAGAAAACTCTTTTTTTAATGTTTCTAAAACATTTTTTCTTCCATATACCCGAATACTTTTCCCACCCTCTTTATAGTTAAATCCTCTTACATCATCCAATCCGGCAGTATGATCTTTGTGCTCATGTGTAAAAATTAATCCGTCCAGTTTTGTAATTCGTTCACGTAGTATTTGCTGCCGAAAATCCGGGCCGGAGTCGATTACAAAACTTTTATTGTTTATATCAATATGAACGGAAGTGCGTAAACGTTTAT
>DATHPH010000449.1:0-3364 GCA_035484095.1 Cytophagaceae bacterium
AAAGGAATGTTTTTTGAGTTTTGGCTGGTATTATTTTCAGTAGCTTGTTTCGCAAATCTTACCGGACTCATTATCTCCTCTGCTTTTGATACTGCTATTACGGTATATATCCTTGTTCCTCTATTGTTAATTCCACAAATGATTTTAAGTGGTTCGATATTTAGTTTTGATAGAATAAATGATTTGATAAGAAGTAAGGACAAAGTTCCGGTGATAGCCGATTTGATGGCTTCTCGTTGGGCTTATGAAGCTATTGCAGTAAAGCAGTACAGAGATAATGGATATGAAAAATATTTTTATAAAGTTGAACAAAAAGAAAATATCGCCAATTTCAATATCGTTTATCTTTTGCCTGAAATGAAGGAACGATTGGATTTCGTGTATGAGAATCTAAATTCAAAAAATGATTCCATTCTTAAAATTGGAATCAATAATGTTGAGGTTTTGAGGTCGGAATTAAGAAAGCAAAATAAAATTTTGAAAAAACTTTCTACTGCGGATATTGATAATGTATCCATAGAAAATTTAGACCTTGCTTCGTATACCAAGTTTAAAGATTTTATTGAAGCATTGGAGATCTTCTATAATAAAGTTTTTAACGAGGCTGTTAAAGAAAAAGAAAATTACCTATTTGCTTTATCGAGAGTAAATGGTGGAACAGACGTCAATAAATTGAAGGATTCTTATTTTAATGAAAGTTTGGCTGATCTTGTGCGAAATGCTACTGCTAAAAAGCGAATTGTAGAAACAGATCATTACCTTGCTCCTAAGACCGATTATGTGTATTTCGGACCGGTAGAGTTGAAAAGTAAATTTGATTATCGTGCTCATTTCTTTGCCCCTGTTAAACATTTTGCAGGAAATTATTATGACACCTTTAAATTTAATATAATTGTAATCTGGTTGGCTGGTTTACTACTCTATACTATCTTGTATTTTGATATGTTAAGAGGCCTTTTGAATATCTTTGGTAAAGTTAAGATACGACGGACGTAACTTTTCTATTCTTTTGGCGTAAAATGTAGTCTGTTTACTATTGCTGATTTTAATTGTTTGAAAAGCTGTATATGAAAAAGCTATTATTGTTTTCTATTCCATTATTATTCATGGCTTGTGGTTCGCCCAGCGAAAACCAATCCAATGAAGCTTTATTGCAAAGTATGATGGATTCTTCGAATGTCGCTTCGGTAGGCGATAAAATTCCTGAAGAAGCTGTTGGTGAAATCTTAAAGCAGATTCCTTCTCCGATCGAAACTTCGGTTTTAATTAAGAAATCAGGAGGTTCTTATTCAAAAGAGATCCTAAATCCTTCTGAGAACGCTCAAAATTATAGTTCCAATTATAAGAGAGCTCTTAATCTTGGTGTATATGGAGCTGATTTGGGATACATCAATATTTATGAAAAAAATAAGGAAAGCCTTTATTATTTAAACTCTATTAAATCGATGGCTGATGGATTGAATATAGGTCAGTTTTTTGATTTTGAGACCATCAAAAGGTTGGCCAGCAATAATAAAAATGCTGATTCGCTTCTTAATATTACCACGGATAATTTTAATAAAATAAACAGTTTTCTTTACGAACAAAAAAGATCAGACCAAAGTGTTTTGATCCTAACAGGAGGGTGGCTAGAAAGTTTAAACATTATGTGTAAAATCGCTCAAAAAAATAAAAACCCTAAAATTTATGAGCGTATTGGAGAACAAAAAATCATAGTTGATCAACTTGTACTTGTTTTAACAAATTATAGTGCTGATCCGAATATCAAACTTCTTAACGAAGACTTGAAACAATTACAAAAAATATTTGAAAAAGTACAAATTACCTATACCTATAAGGAATCAAAAATGGAAATTGTGGATGGAATTCCCACTATAGTGGACAAAAGTGAAAGTAAGGTTAATATTACTGAAGCTCAGGTTATTGAAGTAGCCAATTTGGCAAATTCGATCAGAAATAAAATTGTGAGTTAATATTTTTTCTTTGTACATTTGATCGTGATAGCTAAATAATTTTATGAAAAAATTTCTAATATTTACCATCGTCGCAGCGTTAAGTTGCGGAGTTTCTCACTCGCAATTTAAAACGCCGGATTGTGTTGCAAAATTAAATGGTTTTACTTTTTTGAAAACGTATAAGCTAGATAATCCCTCTAAAGAGGTAGAATATTCCTATGTATTTAGTAAAGATAATAGTTATATGCTTATTATTTGCAACAAAGATGGTTCGCAAAAAAATGCAAGTGTTACGCTTTATGATTCAAACAGAAATATGGTAGCAAGTAGTTATGACGAAGCAAATAAACGTCACTATTATGCATTGGCTTATAATTGCCGATCCACCGGAATTTATTATATGAAATTCAAATTTGACGATCCCTCTACGGAATGTTCAAGTGTGTTGGCTTTCAAACGATAATACACTTTTAAAATGATATTATGAATAGCAGGTTTTATGTCAATAACCTGCTATTTTTTTATACTATGAACAACGATCCCGAACTTAGTGGAAAATATTTAGGCTCTATCACAAAAGATTTTGTGAAGATTGCCGATACTTTAAAAGATGCTTCGTATCAAATACGAGTAAGAGGCATTTCGAAATATCCAATATTCCCTATTTCAAAAATAGAACTTCCCATTGGTCAGGTTTTTCTCGGGATAAATGATATTGACATTGAATGGAATTACAATATTTCGTTTTTGGATGAGTTTGTTCAGCGTCAATTAATAGGAGAAGAGAAGATTGGTGATTTTGAAGAAGCTTACAAAAATCCGGACGAATTTTGTTGCTTATTTGTAGTGGATGTAGATTTTACCAACTTTGTTTTTATACCATATCCGGAAGATTAGGTTTTGATTTGTAGAAGGAGAAAAGATATTCATTATTTGGTTTAACAGAACTGTTTTATGAAGAATGTAGCATTATTTCCAGGTTCTTTTGATCCCTTTACAAAAGGGCACATGGACATTGTATTAAGAGGAACAGCTTTGTTTGATGAAGTAATCGTTGGAGTAGGAATAAATACAGCGAAACAAAGGTATTTTCAAACTTCCTATATGATTCCTAAAATTGAGGAGGCTTTTAAGGAATATCCTCAAGTAAAAATAATGTCATACGAAGGACTTACGGCCGTTTTTGCCAAAAAAGTAAATGCACGTTTTTTGATCCGTGGATTAAGAAATACGACCGATTTTGAATATGAAAATACGATTTCGCAGGTAAATAAAATTCAGTGGGAAAATCTAGAAACGGTTTTTCTGATTACTGATCCTAGTTTGGCTTATATTAGTTCTTCTATTGTTCGGGATTTGCATAAGTATGGAGCAGATGTCCAGAAATTTTTACCGTACAGTATTTAATT
>DATHPH010000450.1:0-5795 GCA_035484095.1 Cytophagaceae bacterium
ATCAATCTTATTTTGATAATCTTGTTTTTACTGAGTGCATTTATTTTTTAGTGATCACAATCTCCTCCGGCGCAGGTCCCAAGACCATATCGTTGACCAATAGAACTAAAATGTATCAACCAATATACGTTTTGACTATACCTTAGTAATTGCCAAACCGATAAACACAAATAACAATCCCAATACAAAACTCCCAATAGTATTAATAGAAAACATGAGATATTCTGAGGCTTGGAGTAATTTCATGTTTTCAAAGGTAAAGGCAGAAAAAGTAGTATAGCCACCACAGATTCCTGCTGTTAGAAAAATACGCCAATCGGAAGTAGTCCAGTTAAATCGCTCAGATAATCCAAATATTATTCCTATTAGAAAACAACCGGTGATATTTACGAAGAATGTTCCATAAGGGAACTGAGAGGGAAATAGTTTGGAGAAGTAGGTTGTAATTAAATATCTGACAATACTTCCTATAGCGCCTCCAATACCTATTAAAAGAATCGTTTTTTTCATTTGATATAAATTTCCTTCACCGTAAAATAAAAATTGTTTCATAGTACTACCAGCAGCACTATGAAACAATTGGATGCAGTGACTACTAACGCAGCGTCATATTTTTAGAAGCAACATTCATTATTGCTTTCACCGATGGTTCTGACAATTCTAAAAATGTTTTCGGATAGATACCAATATAAAGTATAAAGAAGGAAATTACTACCAACACTACTTTTTCAGATAATACCAAATCTTTGAAACCACTAAATTTCACTTGGGGTTCCCCAAGCATTACTTTCTGAAACGTATTCAACATATAAACAGCTCCTAAAATTATGGATAGTCCTGCTATTGCCGCTATCCAATGATTATAGGTAAAGAGCCCGGTAAATAACAGAAATTCTCCTACAAAACCACTGGTCAATGGTAAGGCTACTGATCCAAGCATTACGATGACAAACATCACCGTAAGAAATGGTGCTTGATTGCGAATGCCCCCAAGTTCTTCAAGTTTTGTTGTTTTTGTTCTGCTGAATATAATATCCACTACGAAGAACAATCCTACGACACAAAAGCCATGAGAAAGCATTTGAATCATTGCTCCTTGCATTCCTTCAACAGTACGGGAAAATATGCCTGCGGAAATAAGACCTACGTGTGCAATAGAAGAATAAGCAATAAGTCTTTTAAAATCTTTTTGCATCACCGCAATTATAGAAGCATATACGATTCCAATCACAGAAAGAATCACAGCCATATTGCCCCAATGAATCACTGCCGATGGTGCGATTGGAATCATCCAGCGAATTACACCGTAAATACCCATTTTAAGCATAATTCCGGAAAGTAGCATGGTTCCTTGAGCAGGGGCAGTAGTGTAGGTATCCGGTTGCCAGGTGTGCAAAGGAAAGATGGGCATTTTGATCGCAAATGCCATGAAGAAAGTCCAAAAAATAAAGGTTTGTTCTTCTCCGGTAAGCGATACCCGAAGGAAATCTTCGTAAGCAAAGGACCCGTTTTCTGTTTTAAGATAAAGAAATATAATACCCATCAACATAATCAGTGAACCTACCAACGTATATAGAAAGAATTTGAATGTGATTTTTCCTTTGTTATCTCCTCCCCAGAGAAGGCAAATAAAGTAAATCGGAATTAATGCAAGTTCCCAAAAGATATAAAACAAGAAGGCATCTCTCGCTACAAATACTCCGATTAAAGCAGATTGCATCAATAAAATAAGTCCGTAAAATACATTTGGTTTGCTGTATTCAGTATGGAAGGCGGATAAAATTATAAGGGGTACCAGGAAGGTTGTAAGCAAAACAAGAAGTAGGCTAATGCCATCCATTCCTATGTAAAAACTTATACCCAGAGATTCAATCCAAGGGATGTTTAGAGAAAACTGAGCTTCGCTGGAAAGAACAGAAAGATTATAAGCACAAATTCCTCCTCCAAGTTCCAGAAGGGAAGCAATAAAAGCGACATATTTAACCGTCTTAGAAGGGACAAGGAAAGCGATAAGTCCTGCTATAAACGGAAGAAAAATTAAGCTACTTGTTAAGTTCATTATGTTAATAGTTGTCTTTGTGCGATATTAATTAGTTTAGTATTCCTTCGAATCAGGAATTTGCATTTTTTATTTTAGAAGGTTTATAACCAGTATCAGGATAATACCTATTACCATAGCAAAAAGATACATACTTATACTACCGCTTTGCGTATAGCGCAGCATTCTGCTTCCCGCTTCAACACCTCTGCCTACTCCATTTACAATACCATCTATGATCGTATGATCGATTACTTTTCCAAAGAAGGAAGATAGGAGTTCAAGTGGTTTTACAAACAAAGCTTGGTAGAGCTCATCAATATAATATTTATGGGAAAGAACTTTTTGTATGCCTGCTTCTTTGTCGTCCGCAACCGGAATGGCTTTTTTACCTATGTAAATGATCGCCGCTACGATAATCATTATGACAACAAGTAGTGTAGAAATTCCCATAAGCATGTATTCGGTAGAATGGGAGAGGGTATGTACTTCTTTTTCGCCTATTTTGGATATCACCGGAGAAAGATAATGAGCCAACCAGTTAGAGCCACCCAATAGTTCTGGTAAACCTATAAAACCGCCTATCGTTGAAAGTACTGCCAAAACCATTAAAGGAATTGTCATAATAAGGGGCGACTCGTGTAAATGGTGTTTTTGTTCTTCTGTACCTCTGAAGGTGCCAAAAAAAGTAAGAAACAAAAGTCTGAACATATAGAAAGCAGTCATTAGCGCTCCCGCTACACCAAGTCCCCAAAGGATAGGGCTTTTTTCATACGCATGTGCCAGAATTTCATCTTTAGAGAAGAAACCGGCAAATGGAGGAATTCCCGCTATAGCGATTGTAGCGATTAAAAAAGTAAAAAAAGTGATCGGTAATTTCTTGACCAATCCACCCATATTTCGTATATCTTGTTCTCCACTCATTGCGTGGATAACACTACCAGCACCCAAGAATAATAAGGCTTTAAAGAAGGCATGGGTGGTTACATGAAACATACCTGTAGTATAGGCACCAAGACCCAATGCAAAAAACATATAGCCCAGTTGACTTACCGTAGAATAGGCCAATACTTTTTTAATGTCGTTTTGGACTAAACCTATTGTGGCAGCAAACAATGCAGTCGAAATTCCTACTATCATGACCACCTCCAACGTAAATGGAGCTAAGGTATACAATACATTGGATCGGACAATCATATAGATACCGGCGGTGACCATGGTGGCAGCATGGATAAGGGCTGATACTGGAGTAGGACCTGCCATGGCATCCGGTAACCACGTATAGAGCGGTATCTGGGCACTTTTACCTGTAGCACCAATAAAGAGCAATAGCGTAATGGCAATTACAATTCCTGAATTGGACTTCAAAATTTGTGGTGCCTGAGCGAAAACATCGGAATAATTTAAACTGCCAAAAGTGACAAAGATCAAAATCATTCCTAAAAGGAAGCCTAAGTCCCCAACACGGTTCATGATAAATGCTTTTTTTGCTGCATTGTTATAATTGGTATTTTTAAACCAAAAACCGATTAATAAATAAGAGCAAAGACCCACACCTTCCCAGCCTGCAAACATCACTACAAAATTGGAACCCATGACCAATAGTAACATTGAAAAAACGAATAAATTCAAATAGGTAAAATACCTTGCATATCCTTCATCATGACTCATATAACCTACAGAATACAGATGTATTAAAAAACCAACACCTGTTATAATTGCCATCATCATAACAGACAAAGGGTCTATTAAAAATGACATTCCTAAACGGACATTGCCGGCATATATCCAATCAAAATATGGAATTGTGGTAATGGTAGGGATAGAGCCATTTATAAGACCCAATAAGAGACTTAGTACAATTATAAAAGACCCTAAAATAGTTCCACAGCCTATTAAACTAACTAAGATTTTAGGCAATTTTTTATTTCCCAGACCAATAATCGTAAACCCAATTAAAGGAAGAAGAGGAATAAGATAAACAAGATTCAACATTTTTATTTTATTTTAAATTCAAGTAGTAATTCATCTTAATGTAAAATGAAAATAACCTACCATTTTAGTTTTTTAAGATCATCAATGCTTACAGAACCGGTATTACGATAAATCATCATGAGAATTGTAAGACCAATGGTAACCTCTGCTGCTGCTACCGCCATAATGAAGAAGACAAATACTTGTCCATCTGGATTGTTGTGATGTACAGAAAAAGCGGTAAGTAATAAGTTTACTGCATTTAGCATCATCTCAATAGACATGAAAATGATAATGATATTTTTTCTGATAAGAATACCTAAAATCCCGATTGTGAATAAAATCGATGATAAAAAAATGTATCCATTTAATGAATTTGTAAATAAATCCTGCATTTTATATTTTATTATAATAGTCTATTTTAATTATCCTTTAGATTTTTCTTCCCCAACATTACTGCACCGATCATTGCCGACAGAAACAGAACAGAAGAAATTTCAAAAGGTAAAAGGAAATTCGTAAACAGCACCTGGCCAAGCTTTTCAACTGAACCGATATCAGATCCTATCAACGGATCTCCATGCTGAATAGCGGTACCTCTGATAGCTCCCACCAATGTAACCAGCAATAACCCTCCCGCAATACATGCTACAAGTTGAATGTAAAAAGGTTTATGTTGTTCCGGACTTTTGTTAAGGTTTAAAAGCATAATAACAAAGAGGAACAAAACCATTATTGCGCCGGCATACACAATTATGTTCACTATGGCTAAGAAGTGTGCGTTCAACAATACAAAATGTCCTGCAATTGAAAAAAACGTTACAATCAGATACAAAACACTGTACATCGGATTTTTGGTAAATATTACAGCCAAAGCACTTGCTATCGCTACTACTGCCAGAAATAGAAAAAGAAATTTATCCATCTTAATTATTGAAGATTAACAGGTGTTTTATATTCGTAAGGTTTGCCATCTTTTACATAAGGCTTATATGTTTTAGGATGAGCACTGGTGCCAAGAGGTTGTACGAGTTTATCCTTTCCATAAATAAAATTTTCTCTTTCGTAATTGGCAGGAGTAATTTCTTCTGTCAAATAAATAGCATCTTTAGGACATGCTTCTTCACAAAGACCACAGAAAATACAACGAAGCATATTGATTTCATACAACGAAGCATATTTCTCTTCTTTATAAAGCATTTCTTCTCCTTTTTTACGTTCCGCTGCAGTAATTGTAATTGCTTCCGCTGGACATGCTACTGCACAAAGGCCACATGCTGTGCAATTTTCACGTCCCTGTTCATCCCTTTTCAAAATATGTTTTCCCCTGTACACTTTGCTGAAGTTTTTTTTCTCTTCAGGGTATTGTATTGTAACTTTCTTTTTAAAAAGGTGTTTGAACGTTATAATCATTCCTCCAAAAATGGCCGGAAGATATAAAGACTCCAAAAAGGTAAGTTCCTTTTTCTCGAGTACTTTTTTTCTATTTGTTAAAGACAATGCAGACATAATCTCTTTTTATTTTATAAAGAATGACATAACACCACCTGTTAGCACAATATTCAAAATGGCTAAAGGCAATAACACTTTCCAACCTAAGGACATTAATTGATCATAACGGAAACGAGGGATCGTCCAACGTACCCACATGAAAAAGAAGATGCCGAACGTTATTTTACCCATGAATACTGCTACGCCAGCTATACTTTGCCAGAATTCCGGAAGTAGGGAAAGGCCCGGAAAATTGTATCCGCCAAAATAGAGCGATGCAATTACCGCTGAA
>DATHPH010000451.1:0-1751 GCA_035484095.1 Cytophagaceae bacterium
TTATTCATGCTATTTGTGATGCTCTATTAGGGGCAGCCAATATGCGCGACATCGGCTATCATTTTTCGAATACCGATGCGCGATGGTCGGGTGTGGATAGTAAAGTGCTTTTGAAAGAGGTTTGCAGAATGATCCGGGAGAAGGGTTGGGAGATTAGTAACGTAGATGCCTCGCTGGCATTGGAACAACCAAAAATAAATCCACACATAGAAAAGATGCAAATCGTACTATCAGAGGTAATGAATATTTCAAAAGAAGATATTTCTCTGAAAGCCACTACCAATGAAAAGCTTGGATACGTCGGAAGAGAAGAAGGAGTGAATGCTTTTGCCGTTGCCTTGTTGTATAAAGAGTAGAAATGTAATACGGTTAATTTTCTACACTTCTACTCTTACGTTTTTTTTAATACTTTATACGATTGAAAGATTCAAATTGTGAATTCATACAAGGAGAATCATTTTTTGGAATGTAATTGATATTTATAGATAAAGTATTGGTCAATCCCAAATCATCATAGGTAGGTTTTATTAATTTTTTCTGTACGTCGTTCATAAACCATTGTGTGACGAAGAACGGATCTTTTTCATCTGTTTTAATCATTTCCTTGCAGTTAGAGATGATGTTGTTTTTGAAGATGATTTGATTGCTTAAAGCGTAGAAATTAGATTCTTCCCCAATAATCTGTAAAGCGGTAGGGTAGCTAGTTAAAAGTGAATTGTTAAGGCTTAGAGAACCACCGTTTTTAATTAGAATTGCTGATTTGAAATTTTGGTTGTATTGCACCACGTCTTTTCGGTTTGGGCCAATAATGGAGAAGTTGGAAAATTCCGGTTGCTCATTTACGATGCATTCCTCTCCTCCTTTACATCCGGTTATTTCAATAGCATTGGAGCCGTTAAGAGCTGCCATGATGGGCTCTCTCCATAAAAAAGCATACTGCGCTTTTCCATAATATCCTTTGGAACAAACAAAGTCATCGTCGATATTATTGAAAGCGACAATTCTTTTGCTTTCAGGTGCGCCACCGGTAAAGAGGTATCCATCTCCTCCGGAATAACTTACTTGAATATATTCCATTTTCAGATTATCGCAGGCTCCTACAATCAATGAATAGGAATCCTTGGTTTTATCAGGGGAATAACCTCCATATTCTACCCGCACATATTGAAGAATATTATTTGCATCCTTTGCCTTCATATTTCCAAAAGATAAATCAGGAAACCATCCGCAAATATTTTTTAAGTTCTCGGATTGTTTTGTTGGAATTATTTTTCCGAAACCTAAAATTACCAATCCTCCCCAGTCTCCTGGCTTTTTCTTACCTGTTTCCGCTCCTGAAGTAAAAACGATAGGATGGCTTATGTCTCCTTCTGCCAATATCGTTGCTCCAGGTTCTAGGATTAACGTTCCCTTTGAAATGGGATCACCTTGAATGACTGTGCCAGGTTCAATTTTAAGTGTTGCGCCGTTTTTTACGATCACATTTCCTTGCAAGCGATAAATAGTGTTTTGATTCCAATTAATATTTCCAGTTAGATTTCCCGAAACAGTTGTTTTCCCATCTGCCGTATACGATCTGTCAGGATTGAAGTTTGACCAGCCAATAGTCCAGTCTTCTTGGCCGAAAGCACCACGGTAAGCATTTTCTTCAAAAAAATTTTTCGAGGGTTTTAAATTTTTATTCGGTTGACTAAAGTCCGGACTTACAACGAAACTGGAATAATTTGTAATGAAATTCGGTTTAAACATAC
>DATHPH010000452.1:0-5004 GCA_035484095.1 Cytophagaceae bacterium
TATAAGTTTGCTCAAATGTTTCATTGTCCATACAAACAAGGTTATTACCATCTTTGTAAAGATATTGTTGTTCTTTTACTTCCACGCGTACGATTTCAACCTGATCGTCCGGTCTGTAACGCTCTTCTATGGATTTTCCGGATTTTATATAACGCATTTTTACCTGATAAAATGCTCTTAAATTGCCAGGAGTGCGGTGTTGGTATTCCATTACAACGGCTAATTCGTTGTTGTATCGTAAAAAAGTACCATTAGAAATGTCTGAAATTTTGGCCATGCTTCTTTAATTTTTGCAGACAAAGGTAGTCAGCTCATTTGTGAAAGCAATATTTTTTGACAAAAAAAAAATTATATTGCAGTATAAAAGATTCGTTATGAAAAATAGTAAGAATATACTTGCAATGATCTTAATGGGATTAATTGCCGTTTCCTGTCATCAACAAAATGCCAAACAAGCCGATTTTTATGTAAGAGGAAATTGTGGAATGTGTAAAGAGCGGATTGAAAAATCTGCGATGGCGGTTTCTGGTGTTGAAAAAGCCGATTGGAATGTAGAAACAAAAAATCTAATGGTTTCGTATGATACCAGCAAGGTAAATGAATTAAAAATCCAACAGGCAGTAGCAAATTCAGGACACGAAACAAAGTCAATAAGCAGTCCAACGGCAGTTCATGACGCACTTCCTGAATGTTGTAAGAAAAACTCTTCCATGTAAATCTGCCAATAGGTTTTAGTTAAATTCATCCGATAAAAGTATTACTTCTGAAATTTTACTTCTACTAAAATCTATTAAATATGAATTTCAAAATCGAGGAACATTCTTTTTGGGCGAGGATTGCCAGGCATTTTTTTGGTTCGAGGAAAATTGCGATGGTAATTGGAAATACAATTCATCTAAGCGGTGTAGACAAACAGGTTTTTTTGAGCAACAGTAAATGGTTGATACATGAACTGGTGCATATAGAGCAATATCGTAAAAATGGTTTTTTAAAATTTCTTTTATTATATGCCATTGAAAGTATACGGCACGGTTATTATAACAATCGGTTTGAAATAGAAGCGAGAGTAGCAGAGGAGAATAGTGTAATCATTCAGGACTGCCTGATTGTTTCGAAGTAGAAATTTTTGTATGAAACTCGCTAAAGAATTTTATCTTCGGGAAGATGTACTGAAAATTAGTAAAGAGTTGTTGGGCAAATTTTTATTTACAAACATAAACGGTAAATTAACAGGTGGCATCATTACGGAAACAGAAGCATACAAAGGCATAGAAGATAAAGCTTCGCACGCTTATGGAGGAAAAAGAACCGTGCGGACAGAGACTTTTTATAAAGAAGGTGGAATATCCTACGTGTATTTATGTTATGGAATTCACTCGTTGTTTAACGTGGTTACCAATAGTCAAAATATTCCTCATGCCATCTTGATTCGAGCCATTGAACCGGTTGAAGGAATTGACTTCATGTTGGTAAGGAGAAATAAATCAACGGTTTCGCCTGTACTTACTTGTGGTCCCGGTTCGATGAGTCAGGCATTGGGTATTCGCCAAGAATACAATCAGATAAGTTTGCAAGGGGATCAGATCTGGATAGAAGATCGTGGAAATACGATTAAAGAAAAAGATATCGTAAAAGGACCAAGAATAGGAGTGGATTATGCGGAAGAATATGCTGCAAAACCTTGGCGTTTTGGCATTAAAAATAGTCGTTGGGTTAGTAAGAGATTTTAATATTAAACAAGTTTACTGTTTAATCAATTTATACGTTTTCCCGTTTTGTAATTTCAAAAGATAAATTCCTTTCGTTAAATCGGCCCCAAATTGTAAGGTTGAATTTTGCTTATTGAGTGTAATTTTTTGTACTATATTTCCAGTAATATCGCAAAGGTCTAGTTCTCCACTTATTTCAGAAGTCGAAGTAATGGATACCTGATCTGTAAAAGGATTGGGCGAGACCTGAACATTGATTGGAGCTTCTACTTCTATAATTTTTGAATAGGTGGAAGTATCGTTGATGTCGGTTTGTTTAAGGCGGTAATATGCTTTATCGAACTTATTGGTGTAATCATTCCATTCATAATTTTTAATGGATTCCGAGTTACCCTGTGATTTAATTTCGACAAGGTCTTCCCAATGAATAAGATCAGAGGAACGTTCGATCGTAAAATAGTTATTGTTTTTTTCAGCGATTGTAGTCCATTGAAGAATCGTAGCACCGTCCTGGTTTTTTGCCGAAAAATCAAGCAACGTTATAGGAAGAGGAGTGACGAGTGCAAAGTTAATATAATTAAGATTGAACCCTCCATTTTCTATGAATACCCTCATAACATGATTTCCTGCAGTAAGCGAAATGGTATTGAGTGTCACTGTTTGCCAATTCGTCCAGCTACCAGTATTGGGTATATTGACCGTACCTGTTACATTTGTTCCATCCATTTCTACATGAAGAGCGCCGCCGCCACCATTACTGGCAATTCTGAAATTAAAATTATAGGTACCGGAAGTAACCACATTTACAGTGTATTTCAGGTATTCATTCGTTACAATCCAACCTACATCGTAGCCACCTCCTATATCCGTGGTGGTTTCTATGTCTACCATTTCGCCACGAAAAGCTCCGCCATTGTTGGGAAGGTCGGTATCGTAATAGGCAGCTTCTGCACACGTCCGGTCGTATTCTTCCGCTTGAACGATGCCCGGAATTGGAGCAGGAACGGGAGTTGGAGAGCCGTTGAAAGGCCATTCACTTCCAGCAGCGGCGGTCATATCCCACACTCTTACGTAATCTATTTCCATCGTTGGTTTTGTAAGTACAACACCGGCAGCCGTCGTTACCCCTGTAAACCAACCACCAACTGCCAGGTTTAGGATGATATAAAAATTCGTATTCCAGGGCCAAACGTTCGCATTGTTAGAAGCCGGATTTAGAGAATTTGGTATTCTGGTTTCAATTTTGGTAATTCTACCATCAAAATAAAAACGTATTTCATTTACATCCCATTCTACAGCATAAAGATGGTAAACATTCCCCAGATTGGTGGTGTCACAATAGGTAGTTCCATCGTATTGGTCGTTCGGCCATAAATTTCCATAATGAAGAGTTCCACTGGTACAGCTGGTATTGTCTCCTCTGTATTCAGTAATGTCTATTTCTCCTGTAGTAGGCCAGTTGTCAACGACAGGGAGCATCCAAAAGGCAGGCCATAAACCCGCGCCAATAGGCATTCGGATACTTGCTTCAAATCTTCCGTATGTCCAGGAATAGTTGTTAAGGGTTACTATTTTCCCCGACGTGAACGAAGAACTCCCTGTCACTTGAGGAAGCACGGTCAGGACAAGATTTCCCCCTGTTACATTCACATTGCTGGTACTTGTGGTATAATATTCTAGTTCACTGTTTCCCCACCCACAAAGTGAAGGGCAGCCATTTCCGGTTTGATACGACCACTTAGTTAGATCAAGACTTGAACCGTTAAATTCATCCGACCATACAAGGGACCCATAACATTGAGCCAAACTCTTAGGTTGTATAAAATATAGTATAAAAAATATTGTAATAATACCAGTCCATGAAATTGCACTTCCTCTCTTCATAATATTCTAAATATACAAATATTTAGAATATCAAAGTTTTTTCTTTTCTTTAAATTAGATTAATAGGTAAATTAACGTCTAAAAATAGACTAATTTACGGTTTAAGATTAAAAAAAAGTGATTATTAGCTTCAAAAATGAACCATTTTTATGTAATGCTACATTTTAGTAGCCATTTTATTCATTTACTTCCTGTTGGATTAAAAACCGGAACTTGCTCTCGTCGTCTAATTTTGCATATTCTTTGCTGTTTCTCACTTTAAGTGCCTTTTGTGCGAAATTCCAACAGGTAGCTACCCTTAAATCCAGTTCATTGGCCAATTCAGAGATGGATTGTTTATCCCCGTAACGATTTACCATTACAACAATATAAAGAGCTTTGTTGATATCAAATTTACATTTATGAAAAATTGTATCGGTAGTCACGGATTCGTCGTACCGACATTTGGTACATCGACGTGAAAATTGGTGATTCCCTTTGCCGTATTTATCATTTCCGCAGCGTTTGCAAGTATATCCTTTTTGCCATTTGAGTTCTTCTAAAAATTGGAAGCAAATGTTCTCGTTTGGATAAACCTGCTTAAACTCGTCAAAACTTATTTCTTTAAATTTAATTCTTGATTCTTTTTCTTCTATAATGCTTTTCTTAAGTTTCCAATTGTCTAAATCCAAACGTGCATTCATTTCATTGATTTGAATGGCTTGTTGTTGAAGTTTAAGATTTGCTTCTTCAATTTGTTTGCTTTTTTCTTCAATTTCCTGCGTCCTCTCTATTACTTTTTCTTCTAATTCTCTATTCACTTTTTGACTGAGAGAATGATTTTCCTCCAATTGTTCAATAAGAAGTTCTTGTGTCTTTTCTTTTTCAATTTTGAAAAATTTTATCCTATCGGCCATGGCAAAAGATAAAATAATAATCTCTATGACCATTGCAATGTTTGTGCTGTATACAATAATAATTTCAAGTGTCCAGAAGGAACTTAGAAAATCTAAAAGTCCATTGTATTTCAAAAGTGTCAATGTTACGCTTAGTAGGATTACAGAATTTCCTAATAAAAAATAACGTGCTGGTTTGTATCCGGACCGCAGACTTTTAATGGAATAATAAAATATGATAATAAAGGGAATAATAAAAAGTGTGTTATGAAGTAATGATAAATCAAAAATGATATGAATTGGATAAAACAATAAATACATTGTCAAAGAATATAAAACGTATTTTTTGTTTAAAATTTTGATATCATTCGTTTTTAAAAATTCAAGAGAATACAATACGAAGACAATTAGCAAAATTGGTCTTGATACATAGATTCCAATTTTAGAAATCGAGGGTAATTCCGGCCAGATATATTGAAACCCTGTTCCATCCGCTAACATCGAACTGTACATCCAGCTGAGTATGTATAAAAGAT
>DATHPH010000453.1:0-8096 GCA_035484095.1 Cytophagaceae bacterium
CCGAAGGAAAAGCAGACCTCTATTTTCGTAGTGGTCCAACTATGGAGTGGGATACGGCAGCAGGTCAGGCAATTCTGGAAGCTGCGGGAGGTAAAATGTACAACCAATCCGGTGAGGAATTTTGTTATAACAAGGAATCGCTTTTGAATGGAGGGTTTTTGTGTACAGGTTGGAAATAATTTATTGGTTTTATTCAATATAAAGTATAACTTAATTAGAGTTTATAATTTATATCTTCAGATAAATGGTAAAAAAAGGGATTTTGTGGTTTGTGTTTATGGTTCTTTCTTATTCCTGCAAAAGAGAAATTTCAGTGAGAGGCACTTCCGAAGTAAACCTTCTTTCAAAACACCCCGCTGAAGTATTAATGGCTTCGGCAGGGAATTCAGATGAAACTATAACCGGTTCTGCCATACTCCTAACAGAGAAAATGGAGGATAAAAAAGTCTTACCTGTTCTACAAAATAGAGATAAGAGACTGAAAAAAATCGTTCCAAAAGAGAATGATAAAAAGTCCAAAGGTTCTATAAAAGAAAACGGGAAAACTAAAAAAGAAATGCACCCTAGTCTTGCAAGGGCCTTGGTTATGACGATTGCCGGTGGACTTGGAGTTGCCATTGGAATAGCATTATACAGTTTTGCCTCTACGGGTCTGCTCATATTTGCTTTTTCAATTATATTGATAGTAGGGTTAGTTTCACTGATTATGTATTTGGCAAGCCCCAAACCTAAAATGTAATTATTTGATGTAGATATAAAAAAATGTTTTTCAAAAGCAATTATTCAGCAACTGCTAATTATTTTTTCCTTATTCTTGCAATTGTTTTTGCATTTTTTGTATCAATAGAAGGATTGAAGTACTTGCATAGGAAAGATGCAGTAGACCTGGGATTCAGGATTACAGGCAGTCGATTATGGTTGGCCGGTAAATCACCCTATCGATATGTTTGGAAAACGGGAGAGGACTCAGCTTTTTATAATCAATATGAAATTCTAAAAAGCAATGTTACCGGAGTAACTGTATCGCCTCCGGTACTTCTGTTGACAGGTCCGCTGGCTTCTTTCAGCATAGAAAAGGCAAAATGGATATGGACGGGTATTTCTTATGGGCTTTTTGTGTTAAGTATTTTTCTTTTTTATAAGATAGCGGAAGTACCTACCAAAATGATTGTAGTGGGGGTTTCAGCATTTTTTTTCCTTAGTTCTACCTCTTGGTTACTCCATATTGAACGAGGACAATGCTATATCGTTTATCTTTTTATGTTATCCGCGATGTATTATAGTTTTAAAATGAATAAAATTATAATAGCACTATGTATTTTATGCGTACTGGTTTGGTTGAGATTTCCTTTTGCTATTTTCTTTTTACCATTTATTCCTTATTTGTGGGACAAAAAAAATATTTTTTTTGTCAGTTTATGTATAGCCGTGCTAGTTTTTATCTCTTATCTGTGTTTTGATTTTCAGGTTTGGAAAGATTATTTTTATGCTGTGAATGAATGGAGTAACGTTCAGGTTTTACAAGCAGATCTTTTTAGCGATCGGTTGTCAGATGCTTCCAGGGCCATAACCGTTGGGTCCTTGAAAGAAGAAAGAGAATATCTTATTTCCAATTCTTCAATACAATATTTGTTTCAATACCATTTAAAAGTTGGATTATTTAAAATACAACTTTTGAGCTTGTTTGTAGTTTCGGCATCGGTATTTTTATTTTCGGTAAGAAAAAGATTGAAAGAGAATAATCGGGAGATAGTTTTAATTATCGCATTTATGGTTTACATTCTTTTCGAATTATTTATTCCGGCACCGAGGTATAATTATAATTTTATACAATGGATGTTTCCAATTTCTTTACTCATAGTGTCTCATAAAGAAATAGAAATGAATACCGTTCAATGGTTTCTCCTTATCGTCGGTCTGTGCATGAATATGGGATTGCTTATTTATATACCAAGAGCTATGACGATAGGTGAATTTTTGTTGTTCGGAACGGTATGGTGGAGGCTTTGCGAAAGAAAATAAATATCCAAAATGTAGGTCTAAACCAATTTTGGATATTTACTTTTTAAGACTATTGTATGGTCTTTTGTGAAAGAAATAAAACTGTTAATTCAATCTTATCAATGAGTGATTATCGCTTATTTTTTAAATATTCTTCACTTAAATAATTTGATTCTACCAGTAATGATCGTATGTTTTCTTTCGTAATGGCAATAGGCTGTAATTTAATAAAGGGAATATTTTTGTATCCATTAAATACGAGGAATTGTTTTGCCTTTACCTTTTCTTTTCTAGCAATTTGGTGTGCTAATTCTGCTGCCTGTGAAGCTATGCTGTCAATCGGTTTGTATACCGTCATTCCTTGCAGATTATCAAGAATATT
The DNA here is from genome assembly GCA_035484095.1 of Cytophagaceae bacterium. Taxonomy (GTDB): domain Bacteria; phylum Bacteroidota; class Bacteroidia; order Cytophagales; family Cytophagaceae; genus JANYCO01. The sequence continues at coordinate 2,384 of DATHPH010000453.1, forward strand.
GTAGTAGGCCGATATGGTAGCATCTTGGCCGGTTACAGGAATTTTTTCGGAAGCCCTGAATACTGTCAGAGCCTCAATAATGCCCTGGGCAAGTTCATCGTTAGCGGCTATGATGCCATCTATAGGCCCATTGTATTTGGCAAAAAAATCATTCCCTTCCATGTAAGCTTCCATAGAAGTCCATTCAGATAGATAGCGATCGTAAACAACTTTAATGGTGCCTTTATCAATATAGGGTTGTAAAATCTTCATCTGTCCTTTTCTGAAAAGAAGTGAATTGACATCGTTTTCCGGGCCATTCATCAACATGATTTTACCTGAATAATTTATTTTTTTCAAAATATATTCAGCCTGTAATTCTCCTACCTTTTCTCCATCAAACGAAATAAAGTAATCCAAATTGCAATTTAAAATTAACCGGTCGTAAGCAATAATAGGGATGTTGTTTGAATTTGCGTTATCTACAATGATTTTTGCTGCCATCGCATCGGCTGGCACAAGAACGATAACATCTACTTTTGCATTTATAAGTTCGTTGGCCTGCTTACGTTGAAGAGAAGTATCACTATCGCAAACCCGAATCATAATTTCATCCCCACTTGCCCTTACCTTTTTAGCAAAAATTGCACTGTCATGTTTCCAACGACTAGAGTTGAAATCATCCATGAGAAACCCAATTGTTTTTTTATTCTGCGCACACAGTGAATGGTTCAATCCTAATTGTATGATTAGTAGAATTAATTGAACAATAAAAATTTTCATAATTGTAATATTTATGTAATTTATTATGATAAATTTAAAAATAAAAAATAAAAAAAACTAATACTAATCTATAATTGAGGTAATTGTATAATATGAAACATAAAAAAATGCGAAATAAAGCTTTAAACGCTCAATTTCGCATTTTTTTTTAAAACTCTTTTATAGTCTTTTCTATGATATCGCAGCATTCATTTATTTGATCCTCATTAATAACAAGCGGAGGTGCAAACCGAATGATATCGCCATGCGTTGGTTTTGCTAAAAGACCATTATGCATTAACGAAAGACATACATCCCAAGCAGTTCTTCCATCTCTAGTAGGTTTTATGACGATTGCATTTAATAAACCTTTGCCCCGAACCAATGTGATATGACCTGATTTTGACATAAGAGTATTCAGCCGATGACGGAAAATGTCACCCATTTTAGCGGCATTTTCAATAAGACCTTCTTCTTTGATTACACTTAGGGAGGCAATGGTTACTGCAGCTGCCATTGGATTGCCGCCAAATGTAGAGCCATGTTCTCCTGGCTTAATTGTCAGCATAATTTCATCACTCGTCAATACAGCGGATACAGGATAGGTCCCGCCGGACAAAGCTTTTCCAAGAATAAGCATATCTGGTTTTACTTCTTCGTAATCGCAAGCCAAAAGTTTACCAGTCCTTCCAATGCCTGTTTGTATTTCATCTATCATTAACAAGACGTTATTTTTTTTGCAAAGTTCCTCCGCTTTTTTCAAATAGCCCCTTTCAGGAACAAATACACCTGCTTCCCCTTGAATCGGTTCTACCCAGAAACCACACACATTTGGATTTTTAAGGGCTGTTTCCAATGCCTTCGTATCATTGTATGGAATTATTAAATAGCCAGGCATAAATGGTCCAAAATTATTTCTTGAATCAGGATCTGTTGAAGCAGAAATAATACCCATGGTGCGACCATGGAAGTTTCGCTCCACAGCAACTATAATGGCCTGATCGGCCGGAATTCCTTTTTTTGTATACCCCCATTTTCTGGCGAGTTTGATAGCTGTCTCATTGGCTTCCGCACCTGAATTCATGAGCAATACCTTGTCGTACCCAAAATAGTCACAAATAAATTTCTCCGCTTCCCCCAATCGATTGTTGTAAAAAGCTCTTGAAGTAAGAGTAAGTATTTTTGCTTGATCCACCAGGGCCTGAATGATTTTTGGATGGCAATGGCCTTGATTTACAGCACTGTAAGCAGAAAGAAAGTCGAAATATTTTTTACCTTCAACATCCCATACAAAAATGCCTTCTCCTTTGGCCAGCACTACTGGCAGGGGATGGTAATTATGCGCTCCGTATCGATCCTCTAATTCAATTGCTCTTGAAGTTGCACTGACAGTATTTTGCATCATTCGTATTGGTTTAATAAAAGTAAGTAAATGCAAAATTAACAAAATACTGCAAGTATTTTTGTATTTTACTTTGTATTTGAAAAATGCGGAAAAGCTTTTCTTAAGATAATTTTTTCTGCAAATGAAGCGATTCTATAGGTTAAATTATATTTGAATCCTGTTATCCCCGTTGTCAACATTTTTTTCTATCTTTAACTGATTTATCAGAGAATATTTATATAGTTTGACTAATCAGTTAAAAAGTATCTATGCACGCTACCTATAGAACTTTTCAAAGGGTAAACATTTATATACTTTCCCTACATAATGACGGAAAAATGTAAATATGGTTATTGGTTTTTGCTTGAATAGAGAAGAAAAGAAAGAAAATGGGTCGTATAAGATTGTATGAAAAAAATTATTATTGCTATTGATGGATATTCGGCTTGTGGAAAAAGTACTACAGCCAAACAGGTAGCTGCCCGACTAGGTTATGGCTATATTGATACAGGTGCTATGTACAGGGCAACTGCTTTATATTTCCACCAACATTATATTAATTTAACGAATCCATCTGCAACAAATAAAGCGTTGGAAGAAATTCAAATTACATTTCATTATAATGAAAAATTGCAACGGAATGAAACTTATCTGAATGGATTGAATGTTGAAGAAGAGATAAGAAAAATGTATGTGTCTAACATGGTAAGCGAAGTAAGTGCAAGACCTGAAGTAAGAAAGCATTTGGTCACTCTTCAACGTAAAATGGGAAAAAAAAGAGGAGTAGTAATGGATGGAAGGGATATTGGTACGGAAGTTTTTCCGGAAGCCGAATTAAAAATATTTATGTTGGCAGACTTAGAAGTGCGTGCTATCAGAAGACAACAAGAGCTTCTTTCAAAAAAACAGGTAGTAGACTTGGACGCGGTATTGGAAAACTTAAAGAAGAGAGATTTAATCGATACAACGCGTGCAGAGGGTCCTCTGAAAAAAGCGGATGATGCTTATGAAGTAGATACTACCTATATTACCGTAGATGAGCAAGTGGATTATATTCTAAATCTTGCCACTTCGAAAATTATTGAAAACTTACATACCGTATCGGATATATGAATATAGCAATTGATAAGAATTCCGGGTACTGCTTCGGTGTCGAATTTGCCATACAAATGGCGGAAGATGAAATGGATAGCGGGGAACAATTGTATTGTCTTGGCGATATAGTGCATAATAGCATGGAGGTGGAAAGACTTACAAAAAAGGGTTTAAAAATAATTGATAAAGAAGATTTGAAAAATCTTAAAAATTGTAAAGTTCTTATCAGGGCGCACGGAGAACCTCCCGAAACTTACGAATTGGCATTGAGAAATAATATAGAACTCATAGATGCATCCTGTCCGGTGGTGCTGAAGCTTCAAAACAGAGTGAAACATGCTTTTGATGGGATGGAGTTGAAAGATGGACAAATTGTTATATACGGACAAGTGGGACATGCGGAAGTGATTGGATTGACGGGCCAAACCAAGGATAAGGCAATTATCATTACCAATGAAGAAGATTTAAATAAAATTGATTTTAACAAACCGGTTACATTGTTTAGTCAGACTACTAAAAGCACACAGGGCTTTTATCAAATTAAGTCAATGATTGAAGAGCGAATAAAGGCTACCGGTAAGAACTATTTGACAGAATTTGATGCTAACGATAGTATATGCCGTCAGGTATCAAACAGGGAACCTCAGTTGCAAAAATTTGCCAAAGAACACGATGTAATTATTTTTGTGAGTGGTAAAAAAAGCTCTAATGGAAAGGCATTGTATGGTATTTGTAAAAATCAAAATGAGAGAAGTTATTTTGTTGAGAACGACCATGAAGTAGAAGCTTCTTGGTTTAACGAAAAAGATTCTGTAGGTATCTGTGGAGCAACCTCTACTCCCATGTGGCTGATGGAAAAAGTAGCAAAAGAGATTGGGACATTTCAATTTTAATAAGATAAATTAAATAAATTGATGAAATATATACTGAGGTATTTTCTACAGGGATTATTGCTGGTTCTTCCTGTTTGTTTTACTTTGTACATAATATTTTCTTCCGTACAATGGATAGATAAAATTCTTCCGAGATTATTTCAAATAGAATTATTTCCAGGCTCTGGTATACTTATTATACTTGCCTTTATAACACTGATGGGATTGATTGGTTCTACCATTGTAGCAAGGCCTGCGTTTAATTTTATGGAATATTATATGTATAAAATTCCTTTAATAAATCTGATTTATTCTTCTACCAAAGATGTAATTGGAGCGTTTGTAGGGGATAAAAAAAAATTCAACCATCCAGTACTTGTCAAATTACACAAAGAAGAGAACATTTATCGGATAGGTTTTATTACCAGAGAAAATTTAGATACAATTAATCTCAAAGACATGATGGCTGTTTATTTTCCTGACTCGTATGGGTTCACTGGAAATTTGTACATCATTCCGGTAGGAAATATCAAAGAAATTGATGCACCAAGCTCGGAAGTAATGAAGTTGATTGTTTCCGGTGGAGTTTCCGGTGCTATGCCCGATAAAGAAAAGGAAGGTGATAAAAATTAATTAAATCATAAGAAATAAATGAAGTATAGAAACGCATCTTTATGCGTTTCTGTGTTTTAGCGGGGATCGTAATTTTATAAAACTTTTAGAATAGAAATGGAGGCAATTCATCAATATACTCTTCCAAATGGTATTACCATTTTGCACAGACAAGTAACCAACACAAGGGTTTTGCATTGTGGCTTTGTAATGGATATTGGGAGTAGAGACGAAGATGTGAAGCAAGAAGGATTGGCCCATTTTTGGGAGCACATGGCCTTTAAAGGAACAGAAAAACGGAAATCTTTTCATATTATAAATCGATTGGAAGCTGTGGGCGGTGAACTAAATGCCTATACTACCAAAGAGAAAATATGGTTTCACGCTTCCGTCTTAGATCAACATTTTGAGAGAGCACTGGAATTGTTGAAAGATATTACTTTTTATTCCATTTTTCCTGAGAAGGAAATTGAGAAAGAAAGAAATGTAATTCTTGAAGAGATGTCCATGTACCTCGACTCTCCAGAGGATGCCATACAAGACGATTTCGAAAGTATTCTCTTTGGCAATCATCCTTTGGCTCATAACATTTTGGGAACCCAAAAATCAGTTCGCTCGTTTCATCAAAAAAACTTCAAACAATTTCTTAAAGAAAACCTTGATAATTCAAGACTACTATTTGTATCCATTGGAAATATGCCTTTCGAAAAGATAAAAAAATATTGCGAGTTGCATCTTTCGGAAGTACCATATATCGTTAGCAAGAAGAAAAGGATGAAATTTTCAGGAACAAAACAAGTATCCCGAGTTGTAAAAAAAACTATTTCTCAGGCGCATCACATGGTTGGAAAGGTGGGCTATTCAGTAAAAGACAAAAGGAGAGTACCTTTGTTTATGCTTTCGAATCTTCTTGGTGGACCTGCTATGACTTCCCGTTTAAATATGGCATTGCGGGAGCGAAAGGGATTGGTGTATAGTATTGATGCGAATTATACGGCTCTTTCAGATA
>DATHPH010000454.1:0-3326 GCA_035484095.1 Cytophagaceae bacterium
CAAAAGTAAACTTCTGTAAGGATTGAAGGTATTCCAAATCTGCTCCTGCACAAAAAGAATCTCCTTCTGCTTTTAGCACAATCACCTTTACCTTCTCATCTGCTTCCGCCACTTTAAAAGTAGCTTTCAGCTCCTTTACAAAATTATAATTAAGGGCATTTCTCTTTTCCGGTCTATTTAATTTGATATAACCGACTCTGTTTTCAACCGTATATTTTACATATTCCATCTTTCTATTATTAAAGTTTTCTAATTTAACTGATTCCTGTTTTCTTTCAATGCATAGACTTCTATATACTCGTTTTTCTCCTTTACGATATAATTATCCTTTACCATAGAATCTGGAAAAGAGGAAGAAGGGGTTATCAAAACATAATCAAAATCGCTTACCGAAGGATGAATTCCCATTTCCGGAACGATCCTTTTTCCCATCAACAGACCATAATAACGCAAATAAATATTGTAGGTGTCATCGTTTGTATAGACCGTACTGGATTCATCTGAAACTATAGAGCTGGCAATACGATCTACCTCCTCGTATATACCGGTACTTTGATTTGTAAAACTATGAAAATAATAAATCGTGTAACCGGTTATCATACTCGAAAAACCAAGAAACAGAATATTTACCAGATGGCGTGATTTAATCATCCTTGAAAAAATAAAATCTAGCATGATCACTATGCACAAACTCATTGGGAAAATTAAGTAGGTCCATACACGGCCATAAGGGTATAAACATTGAATCATTAGCAAGAGAGGAGGTACCAAGAAAAAAGAGGTCAATAAGAAAACCCATTCTTTTCTTTTCTCTTTTATCAAAATAAAAATGGTTATAAAAATGATACTACTTCCAATAAGGAATGTCCCTTTATCTATATTCAGCATAAAAATAAAAGCTTCTTTTATAATCTTAGGAAGTATCCATACGAATTCTTCCCGAGTATAGTGAACCATCCAGCTGTTGGAAGTAATAGACGATAAACCGCTGATTAAAAAGACAGGTGTATATAAAATCAAAACACCCATGATTATAATCAAGTGATAATATATAAAAGGTTTTAGCAGAAAATATTTTTTGGCAAAGACCATAGAAAAAGCAAAGGCTACTATCAGAGAAACGAAAGGATAGAGATAAATGACCATTGTATAAAAACCAAGAATAGAGGAAAGGGCATAGATATGCCACTTAAATTTTTCATCTCTGCCGGAAATAATTTCCAACACCATAAAGGCAGAGAGAATAGTAAAGGTGGTCATCAAGGCATACCCACGACCTGATATAGAATAGACAAAATAATTGCACGCAAACGAAAAAATAATAGTCCCCAATACAGCTCTTGAAAAAGGGAAGTACCGCAGTAGAAATAAAAATAAAAACCCGGAGGTAAGCATACTCCACAGAAGCGATGGAACCTTCATCACATAATACGGATTGCTAAAAAAAGGCTGCGACAGATACGCCATAAGCGAATAAAAAATATGATTATTCGGACTCGGATAATAACTAATGGTTACAAAAAAACCTTTTTTTACAAAGAAAAGATACGAAGACAGTTCGTCTACATGAAAAGGAAAATAACGAAGAAAATATAATTTTATACCCCCAATCAGTATAACAGTACTATAAAACAAAACCTTTTGATGAATAGTCAACGCAACATAGGTTTCCTTTACAGATAACCAAAACGCTTTTAAAGACGTCACGATCGATGCAACTTTTCTTGCTATAAACGTTGCTATGCCGGTCAACCTATATAAACTAAATAGTAACAATACGGAAAAAAATAAAAGTAGTATTTTTAAGTAAAAATAACTTCCGGGTGTAAAATAATGCGTACGAAATTTATCTATTTGTTCTTGCTTGCCGTAAAAATTCAGCAGCTCAGAAGTCAATTCTTCGTATGAATAAACGAGTAATAGCAAAAACAATGAACTCATCGCAAGCAGGCAAAAAACAAAGAATGATTTTACCACAATTGTTAGTACCTTTATATCTTCGGATGATTTCAACGTATATAGGATTAATGACTTCCTAATTTATCGAATGGTGTTAAATAAAAAAAATATCATGACAACAATCCTATTTGGTGGTTTATTGATACCATTTATATTGATTACAGATATCTTTCCCTTTCTTCGTTTTGGCATGTTTGCAGAACCTGTTAAGAAAGCGATTCAAACCGAACGATTTGTTGTATTACAAACTGACCTTTTAGGGAGGCAAACTATTTTTAATCCGGAAAATATCGGCATCAATCCAAATACCTTTCATTATTTGTGTAGGAATTATTATTACCGGAATGAGACTTCTCTGTTAGCAGATAAAATTTTCGCTTCCTCCACCTCGCCTGTATCTAGAATTGTGATACTACAGATTATAACCAACCAAAATACACTCCAGGTGGACACGTTAAAGATCGGAACCTATATAACTCATGAATAGAAAAAACCAAAGTATTCTATTGCTATTTTTATTCTTTATCCCAATTGGGGTTATTTTTATTCATTACTTCTATCTTCGCCCATCCATAACAGAGGCCTATCACGAAACTCCTGATCCTTTCATAAAATTAATTACAGATACTTTTTATCCCAGGTTCTCAATCGAAAAGAAACGATTCGATCTTACTTTTTTTTTAGACAAATCCGATCAGGTCATTTATAGATTTACCTTCCTTTATTACCTCATTTTCCTGCTCTCTTATCTAACCCCAAAAAAAGCATCCTTTCAAGCAAAAATGCACACGCTGTTTTATACCAAAACAAATTCTAAAAACGTTACTATTCTTCGCGTTATTTTTTTTAGCTATTTACTTTATATAGGTTATCATCTGTGCCACGATTTACTTTTTATGCAGCCTTTAAAGTCCTTTTACAAACCTATTTTATGGCTCAACATTTTAAATATCCCATTCCCAAATTATATTTCCGTAATTCTTCTGGGAAGCATTTGGTGTTCTTTTATCCTACTTACCATTTTTAATGTTCGGCCTGTCGTTTTTTCTGCCGCTAGCTTCGCATTGTTTCTGCTGTTCCAATGTTGGGAATTCAGTTTTGAAAAAATAGACCACGGGTATGTAACGTTCACCTATGCATTTATGCTTATTCCCTTCTTGTTAGAGGAACAAAAGAACAACAACCAACCATTTAATTCCTGGTCTCTTTCGCTCATAAAAATTTCCATTGCGATGGTTTATTTCTTGAGTAGCCTAGAGAAAATATTTATTTCCAAACTTTCCTGGTTGGATCCTGAAAATCTAAAAGCGTATTTATATTTTCATGAAACAGACTTGTCAAAAATAATTGTTCAGCATGATTTTTTG
>DATHPH010000455.1:0-1977 GCA_035484095.1 Cytophagaceae bacterium
ATGGATATGAATTTGGTCCTTCTTCCCCAAGCCAATACGCTATAGGCTTTAATACCATTGCCGCGACGTATCCTTCCGCTGTTGATAACGATCAGGTAGCCAGTACAGGTGGCAATACGATCTATTATAATGGAGTATTCACCATTGCTGATAAAACAAGCCTTGCCTTAACAAGCGCAGGTGGCATTATGATTTGGTCTCTTGACTTAGATGCTCCTAGTCCAAATTCACTTTTAACTACGATACGTCAAGTGGCTGGTACTGCAGTTACAAGTACGTTAACAGGGTTGCCCGAAATGAAAATAGCTGTTTATCCAAATCCCTCCAATGGGGTCTTTACATTACAAAATAGTGACGTAAGCAAATTAACTATAGTGCTATTGAATACCGTCGGAGAAAAAAAATCTATTTCTGTAAACAATAACACCATTGATATAAGCAATGAGCCCAAAGGCGTTTACTACTTACAAATTACAAAAGACAATCAAACGGTTATTCAAAAACTTATCGTGCAATAATGAAACTTTCTAACCTCCCTTTCCTAGTAGTAATACTCGCATCGATTCTTCCGTTAAGCCGGTATTCGTATGCACAGAACGTAGATACTTCCATGATTGTAGTGCAGGCCTCAAATCCAAACATCGTATATACCGGAAGGATTGATTTTAGCAGTAAAAACGACCCTGCTTTTTCTTACTCCGGTGTTTCTATTAAACTAATGTTTACAGGCGATGCAATTGACATGCTTCTGCAGGATTTAGCAGAAGGGGATGAACAGCATACAAATTATTTAAATGTAATTGTTGACGACGAAGAACCTCAGGTTGTGAAGCTAAACAAACACCAACGAATTTATTTTTTGGCGCGAAATCTTGATTTAAGGGAACATACCCTTGAAATAATCAAAAGAACAGAAAGCAGTATTGGAGGGGTTGTCTTACATGGGTTTCGTTTGCGCCGGGGCAATAAGATAATGCCTCTGACAGATGTTCCGCAAAGAAAAATTGAATTTATTGGAAACTCGCTTACTACCGGATATGGCAACGAAGTAAGTATTGCACCACCACCTCAGGGAAATCCTAACACCGGATTTCATTCTGTAAACGAAAACAACTATACCGCTTGGGGGGCAGTCACCGCAAGGGCCTTAAAAGCCAGGTACCACTGCACTGCTTACTCAGGACGTGGTTTATATAGAAATAATACGGGTTCTACCAATGGAACACTACCGCTGATCTACGATTTTATAACACCGGAAAAAACAAATGTAGTATGGGATCATCAAAAATTTATTCCCGATGTCATTGTGATTGATCTTGGGGCCAATGATTTTGCTACAGGAGTTCCCGACTCCTCCGAATTTTGCTCTACGTACCTTTCTTTTATTGAAAAATTAAAAACGATTCACCCTCTTTCTAAAATAGTTTGTGTTGCAGGGAATTCCCTTACCGATACCTGGCCAGCCGGAGAAAACAGATGGACAAAAATGAGAAATTATTTAAACTCAATCGTGAAAAAAGCCACTGAAAAAGGAGATACTACCGTCTATTATTTTGAATTAACCCCTCAAACGGCACCGTATGGCGAAGACTGGCATCCTACAAATGCTACACACAAGAAAATGGCAGATGCAATTGTACCTTTTATTAAATCTATTACTTCCTGGCAATAGGATAGTTGAAACCTAAATGTAAAAAATTACTCTAAGGAAAAATCACCTTTAATAATGCGGGTCATTACTCCTTCTTTAAGCGCATACGTAGAAACACGAATTTTCTTGATGTTGTATTGTTCCAAAATAAATCGAACAAGAATAGTCGATACCACAATCATATCAACACGCAATTCTATCATACCAGGAATTTTCATTCTTTCCGCTCTTTCTTTGCTAATCAGTTCATGGTATAAATTATAAAAATCAGGCAAAGAAATTTCATATTCTTTTCTTGTTTCAATCGAAAAAGGAAAACCTTTCTT
>DATHPH010000456.1:0-3249 GCA_035484095.1 Cytophagaceae bacterium
AAAAATAATATTCTTAAATTATTGCAATTTATAAATTTATACTATCTTTATAATCTCAGTACATTTTGACATGAATAGAAATTGACGGATATGAAAAAAATTGAAGCAATCATTCGTTCATCTCACTTCTATCAGGTGAAAGAAGCATTGCACAAAATTGGAATTGACTTTTTTACATTTGAAGATGTAAAAGGTGTAGGAAATCAGAAAACAGAAAAAACAGTATACAGAGGAACCGAATATGATTTAGGGTCAATTGCCAGAACAAAAATCACTCTGGTTACGACCAACGAAAAAGCGGAAGCGATTGTAGAATGCATCCTTACAAGTGCACGTACCGGAGAAATAGGGGATGGTAAAATATTTATTTCAACCATCGAAGAAGCTTACAGAATTCGTTCAGGGGAAAAAGACTCCTCTGCCTTATAACACAGAAAACATACACTTGCTTAAATATACCAATAACCAAACAAACAAAGGTCCCGTCTTTATGGCGGGATTTTTTTTATAGGTAATAAACCCTTCTAAAATTTTCCTGCTTTGAATTAACAAAAAATCAAGAAGCCTCGCACTGGGAAACACTTGTCTGAAGTTTTTTTGAAGAAATGGTACTATATAACGAAAGTCAAACCTAATATTAATTCGACTTTCGTTTTTATACAAAATACACTTTATTCAAGCTTCGTTCCATAAATTATTCCCATTCAATGGTAGCCGGAGGTTTCGAACTGATGTCGTATACCACTCTATTTACTCCTTTTACCTTATTTATAATCTCATTGGAAATATCTGCCAGGAATTCATAAGGTAAATGTACCCAATCGGCCGTCATTCCATCCATACTCGATACAGCCCGCAAGGCCACCACATTTTCATACGTTCTCTCATCTCCCATCACACCGACAGATTTTACGGGAAGTAGAATAGCGCCTGCCTGCCATACCATGTTATACAAATTTTTATTTTTAAGCCCTTGTATAAAAATAAAATCAACTTCTTGAAGAATTTTCACCTTTTCATTTGTAATAGCTCCAAGAATACGAATGGCAAGACCAGGCCCCGGGAAAGGGTGGCGTTGAAGGATTTTATCGTCAATTCCTAACGCCTTTCCTACCAACCTTACTTCGTCTTTAAAAAGAGTATTCAACGGTTCTACCACTTTCATATTCATTTTCTCAGGTAGCCCGCCGACGTTGTGATGTGACTTGATAGTAGCAGAAGGACCTTTTACAGAAACCGACTCAATTACATCCGGATAAATAGTGCCTTGCCCCAGCCATTTCACCTCTTTTATTTTGTGGGCTTCCACATCAAAAATTTCAATAAACGGTCGACCAATGGCCTTACGTTTTGCTTCCGGATCAGAAAGATCTTTTAATGCACTATAAAATTCATTTTTAGCATCTACTCCGATTACATTTAATCCCATTCCCTTATAAGAGGCAAGAACTTCTTCGTATTCATTTTTTCTTAGCAACCCGTTGTCAACGAAAATACAAGTAAGATTTTTTCCGATTGCTTTGTCAATTAAAACAGCAGCAACGGATGAATCCACACCACCTGACAAACCAAGGACTACCTTATCATTCCCTAGTTTCGATTTTAATTCTTTTATTGTTGATTCAATGAACATTTCTGAAGTCCAGTCCTGTTTACACTTACATATACCAACCACGAAATTCTTAATCAGTATTTTCCCCTCAAGAGAATGCGTTACTTCCGGATGAAACTGAATTCCATAGGTTTCTTCTCCTTTTATTTTATATGCCGCCACCTTTACTGATTCTGTACTCGCAATGATTTCAAAAGCTTCTCCAACCGAAGAAATTGTATCGCCATGAGACATCCACACCTGACTATTGGGTGATATTCCTGACATGAGTTTATCTTTAGCATTAAAATCCGTCAGTTTTGCTCTTCCATATTCCCTGATTTTAGAAGCCACCACTTCATTTCCTTCTTTATGCGCCATTAACTGGGCTCCATAACATACCCCTAAAACAGGTATTTTTCCCCTGATTTCCTTTAAATTAACCTCAGGAGCATCCTTTTCACGCACAGAACATGGGCTTCCCGATAATATAAGACCCTTGACATGACTGTCTAAAACAGGTACTTTATTAAAAGGATAAATTTCACAATAAACATTTAATTCACGTACTCTCCTAGCAATCAGCTGAGTATATTGTGAACCAAAATCAAGGATGATAATTTTTTCAGTCATGGTGCAAAAGTAAGAATTTAGTATTAATTAGTATTATAGTTGGATGGGGAAAGAATTCTGAGCTTATCAATTAAAAAAGCACCGAAAGGTTCGGTGCTTTAGAATAATATCTTAATCCAATATGGTTAGATTATATATTCAGATATGTTTGAGCATCTTTTTTAATGGCATCTTTATCCATACCATTCTGTACGCCTACTGATACTTTTCTAACCAAAACTCCAACAATTGATTTTTTAAATCCAAGATTTTGAGCCACTTCTATACAAAAGTCGATTTCATTTTCTTCGATCGCTCCATCCACCAACATTAACTCTATTAGTTCATAAAGATGATCAAAACGCTCAGAATCATTTGCTGGCATTTTATATTCAATTTTAGAGCTGTCCTGAATAGCCGAATTAACTTCATCTTCTTTCATCCCCAGCTTTTTACCAACGGTATACAAATATTTTAATTCTGAATCGGCAATAACTCCATCTGCTTTTGCCAAAGCTATAAGGTTTTTAATATTTCCCTTATTTAACTTCTCCTTTTTTAGTCCGAACAATGAAAACATGGTATATAGTAGGTTTTAAAAAGTTTATTTTGTTTTTTTTAACTACAATGCAAATTTAAATATTTTATTGGAATGACTATCAATTTATTATGCACAAATTCAGTTTCTTTTACGTCATTTTATTACATTGGGTTGTCTTCAGATTTATTCTTTTTTCCACGAAATTTTATATAAATCATGTCTCCTTGATTGTAAATTCCTTACAGTTCCCTGTTTTCTTACCTTCTTAAGTAAATCTAAATCTAAATCTACAATCAAAGTTGTTTCTGCATTCGGAGTCGCTTCCGCCACAATTGCATCGGGAGGGAAACTAAAATCGGAAGGAGAAAATACAGCCGACTGAGCATATTGAATGTCCATATTTTCCACTCCTGGCAAGTTCCCTACACTTCCTGAAATTGCTACATAACATTCATTTTCAATGGCTCTTGCCTGCGAGCATCTCATGACTCTTAAAAATGAGTTT
>DATHPH010000457.1:0-4348 GCA_035484095.1 Cytophagaceae bacterium
TGCTGCTTTTCTTAATAATAACAATTGGGGAGGTGTATTTAAGGTTACTCCTACTGCCTCCAAGATTACGTTTAACCTCCGAATGGATTATTCCTCCAATGTTACGTTTAATGCATTTGGCAATGCACAATATGGCAAAATAGAATTGTATAAAAAGCCCAGTCCTGTAACGCCGGTCTGGCAACCCATTACGATAAACTTGCAAGGACCACTTCCAGCTTCGTTTTCTTCTCCCTTGAATATTATTATTGATGGAGTTTCGGCAGGGCAAGTGACAACCGTTGATATTAAAGATCTTCTGATAGAATAATAAGTTGAGATAAACAGGTTGGATCGACTCCGTTCTAGTAAGTTTATAGGACGGAGTTTTTTTAGTATGGGTGTTAGTGTTATGCTACTCGTCTTCCCCCAAATTAAAAATCTTATGCTTGTTTTTTAAGACAATGAAGGTAATAATGGAATAAATAATAAGGGAACTTACAAAAACAATCATGGCGGTGGAATTACTCACCCAATGTTCTACCCAAAAAATGTATTCTACCACTATTACTCCAACGCCTACCAATAAGATGGCTATTGAAGAAACTCGAATAATAATTCTGTTTAACCTACCTTCTTTCTGTGGATCCATAAAAAATGCTTATAATTTCTGTCATTAATTATAAGCATTTATACTTGAATACACAATAAAGGTTGTTAAATAATCATTCCTGCGCCTACTGTTTCATTCGTAAATTCATCGATAAGAATAAGGGAACCAGTAGACCTGTTTGTATTGTAGCTATCATAAAACAAAGGACTTGCTGTTTTTATCATGATTCGTGCAATGTCGTTTAATCCGATTTCTTTGGAATCAGTGATATGCTCAAAAGTACTAATGTTTAATTTGTACTGAATGTCTTTTATAACACATTTCGTTTCTTTGGTGGTATGTTTTAAAAGATATTTGCCATTCAGCTGAAGGTTTTTGTTTGATAACCAACAAACCATTAGTTCAATTTCTTGTCCTATTTTAGGTAGACTATCCGATTTTACAATCATATCTCCACGACTTATGTCAATATTATCTTCCAAAAGAAGAGTGACCGACATAGAAGGCAAAGCCTCGTCTAAACTACTGTTTAAAATATCGATAGATTTTATTTTCGATTTGATATTGGAAGGTAGGGCCATTACTTCGTCTCCCGGTTTTAGCACACCTCCTTCTACACGTCCTGCATAACCGCGGTAATCATGGTATTCGGTGGTGTGCGGACGTATTACGTATTGCACAGGGAATCTCCCATCTGTAAAATTATGATCGTTGTCGATGTCTACGGTTTCCAGGGTACGAAGCAATGTATCTCCCTTGTACCAATCCATGTTTTCGGAAGGGTCCACAACGTTATCGCCCATTAAGGCCGAGATAGGAATAAACTTAATATCGGCAACAGATAAATCTTTGGCAAAATTTAAATAAGTTTCCTTTATGGATTCAAAAGCTTCTTGGTTGAAATTGACAAGATCCATTTTATTGACACATACTACAATGTGTTTAATCTGCAACAAAGAAGCAATGATGGAGTGACGACGGGTTTGTTCGATTACCCCGTTTCTGGCATCAATAAGGATGATGGCGAGGTTAGCGGTAGAAGCACCCGTTACCATGTTTCTTGTATACTGAATGTGACCAGGAGTATCTGCGATAATAAATTTTCTTTTGGGTGTAGCAAAATAACGGTAGGCAACGTCAATCGTAATTCCTTGTTCTCTCTCGGAACGAAGTCCGTCGGTAAGTAAGGAAAGATCCACGTACCCTTTTCCTTTTCGATTGCTCGCTTCTTCGATTGCCTCCAACTGGTCCTCAAAAATGGATTTTGAATCGAAAAGTAATCTTCCAATCAACGTACTTTTTCCATCGTCTACACTTCCTGCTGTAGTAAAACGAAGCAGGTCCATGTTCAAGTAATTGTCGGTTTCTATTGTATCAGTCATGGTTATACTTTTGTCGGTTTTTATTGAACTAGTAAAGTTGGTTTTTAGTAGTAAACTTTGTCTAGAAATATCCTTGTTTTTTTCTGTCTTCCATAGCAGCCTCAGAACGTTTGTCGTCTGCACGAGTACCCCGTTCTGTTTGACGAGCAGCGGCTACTTCTTTGATAATATCGTCCAAGTTGTCGGCAGTAGATTCTACAGCACCGGTACAGGTCATATCGCCAACGGTGCGGAAACGTACAATTTTCTCTTCGTATTTTTCTCCGGGAAGTAAAGTGATGAAATCTGATTGCGCAAGTAAGGTTCCTTTTCTGTCCACGATTACTCTTTTATGCGTGAAATAAAGGTTGGGGATTGGAATACTTTCCATGGCGATGTATTGCCATACATCCATTTCTGTCCAATTGGAAATAGGGAATACTCTAAAATGTTCGCCGATATGTTTTTTGCCGTTGAAGATATTCCATAATTCTGGACGTTGATTTTTAGGATCCCATTGCCCGAATTCATCTCTATGAGAGAAAAATCTTTCTTTTGCTCTGGCTTTTTCTTCGTCTCTTCTGGCTCCGCCAAAACAAGCATCGAATTTAAATTCTTCGATCGTTTCTAAAAGCGTAACTGTTTGTAAAGAATTCCGGCTTGGGTTAGGGCCTTTTTCTTCGACAGCAGTACCGCGATTGATTGAATCCTGCACGTACCGAACAATTAGTTTTGCGCCAACCGATCCAGCTAGCTCGTCGCGGAAATCGAGTGCTTCCTGAAAATTATGTCCTGTATCAATATGTACCAACGGGAATGGTATTTTGGCGGGTCCAAATGCTTTCTGAGCAAGCTTTACAAGGCAGATAGAATCTTTGCCACCTGAAAAGAGCAAGGCCGGTCTTTCAAATTGTGCCGCTACTTCTCTCATGACGTATATGGCT
The DNA here is from genome assembly GCA_035484095.1 of Cytophagaceae bacterium. Lineage (GTDB taxonomy): Bacteria > Bacteroidota > Bacteroidia > Cytophagales > Cytophagaceae > JANYCO01. The sequence continues at coordinate 2,898 of DATHPH010000457.1, forward strand.
TCCGCTTCTAATTGCTTCAAATGTGTCAGGTGATGGCTCATAGATGTAATCGTTTATTAATTTCTTTATTATTTCAAATGTGGATAGGAAACTCTATCTCACCATTTTTATTTTCTTATTTAACAATTCAAAACCAACAAATGCTGATAAATTATAATTTTACCCGAGCAAAAATTGCATTCAGAATTTCATTTTTGCAATCCTCAAAACTTTTTTGATCGGTTCGCACTTCTATAGCCGGTTTTATGGGAGCTTCAAAAGGAGCATCAAGACCAGTGAAGTTTTTAATTTCACCGTTTCGTGCTTTTTTATACAATCCTTTTACATCTCGTTGTTCACATACTTCAAAAGGAGCATTGACGTATACTTCAAAGAAATCAGTTTCCCCAATAATGTTGCTGGCGATGGTACGAATTTCCGCTGTTGGGCTAATAAAAGAGCAAATTGTGATAAGACCCGAGTTCAAAAAAAGTTTCGCAACTTCTGCTGCTCTTCGAATGTTTTCGAGCCTGTCGGCTTCGGAAAAACTCAAATTATTATTGATACCGGTCCGAAGATTATCGCCGTCCAATAATTGAGTAAGATGACCTTGTTCATGCAAGGCAAGCTCCAACGCCCTGGCAAGAGTACTTTTACCAGAACCAGATAACCCTACCATCCAAACTACAAGAGATTTTTGTTTAAGAAGGCTCTCTTTATCTTTTCTGCTTAAAACAGTGTCAAATATCGGATGGATGTTTGTACTCAATTCTCTTTCGTTTTAATCTCTACTATCTTAATCAAGAATACCTGCTTAGTATTCTTTAAAGAGGGATGCAAAGTTACTAAAAATCAGACAAAAAATAATGAATTGTTTATTTTATATATCTTTGAATCTTTAAATATTTGAAAATGGAAGAATTAAAAAACTCTACTAATTTGGTAGATATTAATAAGGTATCGGAGATTGCAAAAAGTGCCGGTGCAAAAATTATGGAAATCTATGCTTATACTGATTTTACGGGTATTGTAGATTTTAAAGCCGACCATTCTCCACTCACCTTGGCAGATAAAGAAGCCAATAAAATTATTGAAAATGCATTAAGGGAATTGTATGCTTTTCCGATTATTTCAGAAGAAGGTAAAAATGTACCGTATGAGCTGAGAGGTGCCTGGCAGGAGTTTTGGTTGGTAGATCCACTGGATGGTACCAAAGAATTTATTAAACGAAATGGAGAATTTACAGTTAACATAGCTTTAATACATCGTAATAAACCATCTCTTGGAATTATTTATGCTCCTGTACCTGATATTTTATATGTTGGAATTGTAGGAAAAGAAGCCTATAAAATTGAAAAGGGGGTTAAGTCTTTTATAAAAACAAACGGGAAAAAGGTACAACTGATTGCTGTAGGTAGTCGCTCGCATGCCTCTCCGGAGGATGCGGCTGTATTGAGTAATTATGATATAGT
>DATHPH010000458.1:0-3667 GCA_035484095.1 Cytophagaceae bacterium
TAACAGGCTGCAACAGCAATTTAATCATTGCCAAACGAGTTTTTTCACCTCCTGACAACACTTTTACTTTTTTCTCAATTGTATCTCCACTGAACATGAAAGCTCCCAGGATGTCTTTTATTTTCGTCCGAATTTCACCGGTCGCGATGTTGTCTATCGTTTGAAAAACAGTAATGTCCTCTTCCAGGAGGGAAGCCTGGTTTTGAGCGAAATAACCGATCATAGAATTATGACCCAATTGAAGTTTGCCTTCGTACTCAATTTCACCCATGATGGCTTTTATCAAGGTAGATTTACCTTCACCGTTTTTCCCTACGAATGCAACTTTTTCTCCTCGTTCGATCGTGAGTGAAGCATCTTTAAAAACAGTATAATCACCGTATTTTTTTGTAAGACCTTCGACAATTACTGGATAATTTCCAGAGCGAGGTGCAGGAGGGAATTTTAAATTCAACGAAGAGGTATCGACTTCGTCTACCGTTAATATTTCAATTTTTTCCAACATCTTCACGCGCGACTGCACTTGCAACGTTTTGGAATACGTTCCTTTAAATCGATCAATAAAGCCTTGTATGTCGGCAATTTCTTTTTGCTGATCGTCAAACGCTCTTTGTTGTTGCTCTCTTCTTTCTTTGCGCAATTGAAGATATTGTGAGTAGTTTACTTTGTAATCGTAAATGCGTCCCATTGTTACTTCAATGGTGCGGTTAGTGATATTATCAACAAATGTTTTGTCGTGTGAAATAACGATAACAGCTTTCGCATTATGTATTAAAAATTCTTCCAACCACTGTATTGATTCAATATCCATGTGATTGGTAGGCTCATCCAATAAAATCAAATCCGGTTTTTGTAAAAGAATTTTTGCCAGTTCAATACGCATGCGCCAACCACCACTAAACTCTTTTGTCGGTCTAGTAAAATCTTCTCTTAAAAACCCCAGACCCAAAAGTGTTTTTTCTACTTCTGCATCAAAATTTATATCTTCTATGGAATAATATTTTTCACTCAGTTCGGATACCTGTTCAATAATTTTGTAATACTCTTCCGATTCGTAATCCGTTCTTGTTTCCAACGCAAGTGTAAGCTCTTCCATTTGCGTTTTCATCCCCAGTATTTTTGCAAAAGCCTTAGACGTTTCTTCAAAAACAGAACAATTATCTTCTGTTAACAAATGTTGTGGTAAATAAGCAATAATAGCATCTTTTGGTGCTGAAACTTTCCCACGCGTAGGTTTGTCCATACCTGCAATTATTTTCAGCATAGTCGATTTCCCAGCACCATTTTTACCCATCAGCGCAATTCGATCATTTTCATTTATATTAAATGAAATATTACTAAAAAGAGCAGAGCCATTAAACTCTACAGTAAGTGCATCAACTGAAATCATGAAATAAGTTAAATTTAAGACTACAAAGGTACTGATTTTTCAATAATCTTTTGAAGACGTAGCTATTGGCATTTATTTTCTCTGTATCACTTAGAAAATATAGAGTACAATTTATTTTTTTATTATCTTTATAGGACCTTTTTACTGAATTTGAAGTAAAACCAGCGCTAGGTTAATAATCTCCTAAACCTTAAAACATTACAGAATGGAAGAAAAAAATTCAACCACCGCCAATATTGAAAAAAATATAATTCTTCAGGTATTAACCGTTTCTCTGTTTGGAATTTCAATTTATATTTTCAAATCGCTGTTTATCATTAAATCAGAGGAGGTTTTAGTTCAGTCGATAGGTGCTTTCGTATTATATTCAGGGCTGATCATAATGGTTTATTTACCGGGGAATTTTTTGTTAAAAAAAAGGATAACCACTCTAGTTTTATTTTTGTCCATAATAGGAAGTTTTTTTGAATTAGGAGGTTTAAGAGGAATTACTTGTTTGGATGTTATTAATCTTGTTCTATATACTTCCATCATATACCGAGGGCAAGAACGTAATTATTATTTTGGGTTATTTTTTATAACCTTATTTGGCTTAGTCTATCTCCAAATCACAACTCCCTCTCTTTTTACTAATCGATCAGCATCAGATCCTGATTGGATGCTGGCATTAAATATAATAATCAGAATGGCTCTTTCATTTAACATAGGAATAGCATTAAGAGAAGCCTATTCTAAAGAACATGAAATTACAAATGAACTATTGTTAAAAATCAATAACCTGAACAATGAAATTCTTGCTCAAAACGAAGAATTGAAAAGTATTCAAGAAGATTTAAAAATTAATAATATGAAACTGGAAAAACTGGTTCATGAGCGCACTGCGAAACTTGAGGTTCAAAATGAGACATTGATTACTTATGCATACTTGAATAGTCATATTTTTAGAGGACCTGTATGCAGGCTTATGGGTCTGTTGCAACTGATGAAGATTGAAAAGAATGGGGAAGAAAAAATAATTCTTGAAAATTATCTTTACGCCGAGGTGGAAAGCATAGACATTGTAGTCAAAGATATTTCTAAAATTTTATATGAAAACGACCAAGAGTTAATGGATGAAATTAAAAATAAAGTAAAAAAATTATACCAACACACTTAAATTTTTAGAATTTTTGTTGAGGACTTTGTCATTTATAAAGATCAAAAACCTCTTTAGCCATAATACCGATTTCAATTCGGAGACTTTCCGGTTTCAATACCTCGCATCCTTTCCCAAGACTTAATATATAGGATTTTAGTTCGTAATTGGTACAAAGATGAAATTTCATCACACTACCGTCTTCATTTTCGGAGATTATTTGTTGACTATGATGCAAAGGTTGTGTTTTGACATACAGCGTTTGTTGCGAAGTGAAACGAATGATAATTTCTTCCGGGGTGTTTTTTACATTAGAAACGGATATGCCAAGTATATTTCCAAAATATTCTTTTGGATTAAAATTTTTAGATATAAAAAAAACATTTGCAATTTCCTCTATATGCACAATCCGCTCTAGTCCTAGCGTGATTATAGATTGCTTTTCCTCTTCCAACCCAATTAAGTACCAACGATTTCGGTATTCTTTTAGATAATAAGGATGTAATTGATATTTTTTGGGACGTAGGCTGCTAAACGATTGATATTCGATGCTCAACACTTTTTTTTGTTTGATTGAAAGAAACAATGGTTCAATGTATTCTGATCCTTTTACAACCGGGGCATCTTCAAATTCTACGAATTGTTCGAAGTGGTCCGATTCTATTTTGCGTCGGATTTTTACAAGATCAACTATTTTACCAACCGCTCCTGTAAATTTTCCAAAAATTCCGATCCGTTTATACTGATCTAACAAAGTAGAAGCAAAGGAGAGTGCTTCAATTTCTTCCGCACTTAGAGGAATATTGTCAATAGAATAGTTTTTATCGCTGTAATAATACCCTTTTTCGACTTTATCAAAAACAATGGGGGATAGGTAGCCAAGTTCTTTGTCTTCCTTCATTGTACGAATATCCTCAGCAAAAGTACGCTCGCTGATTTCTTTTCCAAGCGTCTCATGGTATTGACGAATAATTTCTTCCTTGGTTTTTATTTTACCATTTAATAGGCAATTGTTTATTATTCTATACCGTATAAGAGCATCTTTATTTTTAGGCATTTTGTATTATAATTTTATCGAATGAATGTATGATCCAATTTTGATAGACCATACATCATCTTACCTACCTTTGATAATCCTTTAA
>DATHPH010000459.1:0-2184 GCA_035484095.1 Cytophagaceae bacterium
AAAGACAAAGCATTGATGCGATGTTCTTCAATACCTGTCCCAACAGGAAATATATTCAAATCAAAAATAATGTCTTGTGAAGGAAATTTCACTTTGTTGACTAATATATCGTAGGAACGTTTTGATATTTCTATTCTGCGTGCAGTGCTATCCGCCTGACCATCTTCATCGAAAGCCATTACGATAACAGCGGCACCATATTTTCGTATCAGACTGGCTTGTCTTATAAATTCATCCTCACCACTTTTAAGACTTATTGAATTGACAATTCCTTTTCCCTGGATGCATTTAAGCCCGGCTTCTATAATAGGCCATTTGGAAGAATCAATCATAATCGGAACTTTTGAAATATCCGGCTCCGAAGCAATCAGATTTAAAAAACGTACCATCGTTTTCTCCCCATCCAACATCCCTTCGTCCATGTTGATATCTATAACTTGTGCACCACCATTCACTTGTTCTTGCGCTACAGAAAGGGCCTCGTCAAATCTTTCTTCTTTTATCAACTTCAAAAATTTGGCGGAACCTGTAACGTTGGTTCGTTCGCCTATATTCATAAAATTACTTTCGGGTGTGAGTGTAATAGGTTCCAAGCCACTCAATCGAAGATAAGGTGCTATTGCAGAAATTTTTCTTGGCGCTTTCCCTTCTACTACTTTGGCAATTTCTCTAATATGCTCGGGCGTTGTACCGCAACATCCACCAAGAATATTGACGAAACCATTTTCTACAAAATCCTTAACGACCTCTGCCATTTCAGAAGCAGTCTGGTCATATTCCCCAAATTGGTTTGGCAATCCAGCATTTGGATAGGCACTTACAAAACATCCGGCCACTCTGGACATTTCTTGTAAAAAGGGACGAAGCTCTTTTGCTCCCAAAGCACAATTTAATCCTACACTCAATAAATTTGCATGGGAAACAGAATTGTAAAATGCCTCTGTTACCTGACCAGACAAGGTTCTTCCACTTGCATCCGTAATTGTTGCAGATACCATTACCGGTAAACTTTTGCCGGTTTCTTCAAACAACTCCATTAGCGCAAACAGAGCAGCTTTTACATTAAGGGTGTCGATAATAGTTTCCAGGAGAAGAAGGTCAACTCCGCCGGCGATCAGAGCTTTCGCTTGTTCTTTAAAAGCAAAAGCAAGTTCGTCAAAAGTGACCGCTCGATAACCGGGATCATTGATATCAGGAGATAAAGAAGCAGTCCTATTCGTAGGACCCATGGCACCTGCGACAAAACGTGGGCGAGAAGGATCTTTCTTCATAAATTCATCCACTGCTTCTCTCGCTACTTTTGCCCCATAAAAATTTATATCGTACACGATATGCTCCAGCTTATAATCCGCTTGCGCAATCGTAGTACCACTAAACGTATTGGTCTCAATAATATCGGCACCAGCCTCCAGGTATTGGAGATGAATGGCTTTAATAACATCTGGTCTGGTAAAGACAAGGAGATCGTTATTCCCTTTGAGAGGAATAGAATGGTCTTTTAACTTTTCATTCCTGAAATCTTCTTCTTCCAGTTTGTATTGCTGGATCATGGTTCCCATGGCACCGTCCAGCACCAAGATTCTCTTTTCTAATTCTTTTTGTATGTCGAACTTCATTACTAATTTAGTATTGAATAAATAGAACATTGAGTTATGCAAATATATTTATCAATTTGCTCAATGTATCAATGATGACAGGAAAATCTGGAGGAGGAATAATTTCTATTCATCTCTTCCCCGCTTTGTGTGCAGGGTGGGAATTAGCACCTATCCTTTAGTTCGGGTGGTTGCTAAGACTTCATAGAGCCCATTCTCTCCGTCTTTCCTGATGTAAGTTTACAAAGTAACCACTTATGAAAACAAAAAGCAAGAAACTATGGTTCGATCGTTGAAAAGTTTTACTTCGGGAAAGGGGTAGAACAAATACAAAATCCCATACTTTCTGAGCGATTACCCGAATTTCACATCCAACCAATTTCGTTTTATGTGTTTTATTGTACTACTATACAATTAGTTAATTTTTTAATTTTTTAATCATTTAGTAAAATGATTGCTTTTTAACAATGAAACCATTTGCTTTTTCAACCAATTCATACAATAGTTTACCCCTTGTAGATTCTACAATATTGTCTTACTTTTGAAGACAAACCAAACAACGAAACAAATTGAAATTAGGTGCAGTAGA
>DATHPH010000460.1:0-9348 GCA_035484095.1 Cytophagaceae bacterium
AAGTTTAGTCATCTGTAAAACAGAAAGAATATTCTCTTCTACCGTGAGTGTTCGAAATACAGAAGCTTCTTGTGCCAGATAACCAAGCCCCTTCCTTGCCCTTTCATACATAGGCATATTGGTAATTTCTTCCTTATCTAAAAATATTCTTCCTTCATTGGGTTTTACCAATCCTACAATCATGTAGAAGGTAGTGGTTTTCCCTGCTCCGTTTGGGCCTAATAAACCGACAATTTCACCTTGTTCGACCTGAACGGAAACATCGTTCGCCACAATCCGGGCTTTATATTTTTTTATTAAATGTTCCGACCGTAAAATCATTCTTCCTTGAATTTAATATCCTTTAATTGAAGTTGTAAGGACTTCTCGCCACGAAATTCATTTTCTTCAACAGAGAAACAAGCATTGAATTTATCTCCTTTTTTTATTCTTTCAAAATGTTGAGGCATGCTAAATCCTATTGCCTCATAAACAGTCGAATTATTCTGTTTTAGGTATAATTTAAGGTGTTGCTCTTTTAATAATTTTGCTCTTCCATCGTCTTGTAAATTTTCGCATAAAAAGACCGGTTGCATATTTTGGGGCCCAAAGGGTGCCATTTGTTTTAAAATTCGATAGAATTTATAAGACAGCTGATTTAATTCAATTTTTTTATCAATTTCAATTTGTGGAATCAATTGATTGGGAAGGATGCGGGAAGAAACAGCTTGTTCGAATTTATCTCTGAATGCTTCGACATTTTCAATTTTCATGGTAAGTCCAGCTGCGTACATGTGCCCTCCATATTGTTCTAATAGCTCTGCACAATCTTCGATAGCAGCGTATACATCAAATCCGGCAACAGAACGTGCAGAACCTGCCGCATAGTCACCAGATTTTGTAAGAATAATGGTTGGCTTGTAAAATTTTTCAATACATCTGGATGCTACAATTCCTATTACTCCTTTGTGCCAGTCTTCTTTGTACAAAACCGTAGATTTTGTGGTTCTTAGCAACTCATTCTTTTGAATCATACTCACCGCTTCTTCTGTAATTGTAGAGTCAAAATCTTTCCTGATACTATTTTTATCATTGAGCCCTGAAGCGAATTCAATAGCTTCCGTTTCTGTTTTACTAATTAAAAGTTTTACAGCAGTTTTAGCATGCGCAATCCGACCTGCAGCATTGATGCGTGGGCCAAGGCCGAAAACAATATTGCTCACATCTTTTATTTTTTTAAACCCTGAAATATCGTTGAGTGCCAATATCCCATGTCTGGGACTTTTATTAATAGATTGAATGCCCAAAAAAACCAATGTTCTGTTTTCGCCTGTGATAGGAACAATGTCGGAACAAATGGCAATGGCTACAAGGTCTAGGTATTGAAGGAGCTTGGCAGTATCCAAACCCATTTGAATGGAAAGAGCCTGCATAAGTTTAAATCCAACGCCACATCCGCATAATTCTTTGTAGGGATACAAACAGTCTTTTCTTTTTGCATCCAATACAGCAATAGCTGGAGGAAGTTCCTCTCCGGGAAGATGGTGGTCACAAATTATAAATTCAATACCAAGTGATTTTGCGTATAGCACTTTTTCTAATGATTTTATTCCACAATCAAGACTTATAATAAGTGAAAATCCATTTTCATTTGCCCAATCAATGCCTTGCTGGGAAATACCATATCCTTCTTTATATCGATCGGGAATATAATAATCAAGATTGGTGTAAAACGAAGAAAGAAAATCATAAACGAGCGAAACGGAGGTAGTTCCATCTACATCATAATCTCCATAAATCAGTATTTTTTCGTTGTTTTGGAAAGCCTTTTCTAAACGGGCTATGGCACGATCCATGTCTTTCATCAAAAATGGATCGTGTAAATCGTCCAACGATGGGCGGAAAAACTTACGTGCTTCTTCAAAAGTTTCAATACCTCGTTGTACTAAAAGGGAAGCCAATAGAACGTCAATCGTAAGTTTGGATGCCAATTCATTTACCTTCTCAGGGTCTGGTGAATCTTTGATAATCCAACGTTTTTCCATGGTGCAAAATAGAAATAAGATAATAAGAAATGATACGTTTTAAAAATTATTTGTCAAATAACAGACCCACACGTATTCCAAAAAAATTACGTTGAATGGTATAAAAATAATCTTTGTTTACAATAGAACGCAAGTTAACCCGATAAAAAGGTTCTACATAAAGATAAGTAGCTTTTGTCATTTTATACAAAACTTTAAACCCAACGCCTAAACTAAATTGATTTAGATTGTAGTCAAGCACATTATTTACATTTTCTACTTTGTAGGTGTATCGATCAATCATCTGTCCGGAAGACTTTCCTTGCCTGCTGAACACAAGAGCGGCAATAGGTAAGAAAGAAATTCTTTTTTTAAATGTTTCAAGTCGATAGCCTACTATACCCGAAAAATCAATATTTTGTGAAGTATTAATGGATTGATAATTAACACCTGAAGAATCTGTATCTTTAAAACCGGTTCGCAATAAGGTGTATTGAATACCAATTCCAGTGTACATTCTTTTTGGTGAATAAAATAAGTTGATTCCAAAAGAATATCCAGGAATAACATACGAAGCGTGCTTTACTTTTTGATAATATGCTTCGCAGCTTGCACATACGTTTGAATAATTATTGTTACTGATATTTTAAGGAGGGCAAACTGCTTTTTCGCATCCACAAAAACAAATAAAGATAGTAAAAAAGAGGGGGTACACTCTTTCCATTTTCAATTCGTTTGCTTTTGTTGTTATCGTCCACTTTTTAACTAATAGGCAAAGTTACAAAATTTCACTTCATTCCTTAAAGATTTACTACCTTTTCAAATAGCTATTTTATATTTATCTTGCCTCTTGAAATTTATAAACAAATAGTAAATGACAAGATTTTATCTGATAGCATTAATTTTTTTGAGTGTTGCGATGTTTTCTATGGATACACCAAAACTTTCTAAAAGAAAAATATACGATGGTGTAACGGTCTTAATGCCGGAGGATTTTGTAGTGATGTCTGACAACGATATTGCATCAAAATATCCTTCCACCAAAAAGCCACTGGCGGTGTTTATGAGTTCAGATACCAAAGCAGATTTTAGTATGAATAATACCAAAGCTAAATTTGCTGGTCAGGATGCCAAAATGCTGCATGAAATATACAAGGCTACTATTATGGAAACGTATGATACCAGCACTGTAAAAGGAGACGATCCTTTCAGAAGTGACCGTGTCAAGAAATCTTTCCAATTTATCAACGATGGTGTAAAAACCGTTAACAAAAAAGAATACGCTTACTTCGAGTATACATCTGAATTTCAGAATATCAAAAAATACAACTACATCATGTATGCGGCACATAAGAAACACATTCTGATTTTTAATTTTTCCTGCGACCAACGCGCCATGAACGTGTATCAGCCAATTGCAAATGCTATGATGAATTCTGTAAAAGTAAGTCCAAAGCTTACAATGCCGGATTACGTGCTTATGCAAAATAATTCGATACCAAAAAAACGGCAGACGCCTCAGGATCTTTTAGAGATGCAAAATAAAAACAAGACTAAAACAAAGAAATAGTGCTTACCTCTTTTCCCGATGAACATTTTATGAAAGAGGCTTACAAGGAAGCTGTGTATGCGTTTGAAGAAGGAGAAGTGCCGGTAGGTGCTGTGGTCGTTTGCAACAATAGAATTATAGCACGTGCCCACAATCAGACCGAACGACTTACCGACGTCACAGCACATGCTGAAATGGTAGCACTTACAGCCGCTGCCAATTTTCTTGGAAGCAAATATTTAAACGAATGTACACTTTTTGTAACCTTAGAGCCTTGCATAATGTGTGCCGGAGCCTTGCAGTGGGCTCAATTGGAACGATTGGTTTTTGCAGCTTCGGATGAAAAACATGGTTATGCGAAATTAAACCAATCAATACTGCATCCTAAAACAGAAGTGATTTCCGGAATTATGGAGAAAGAATGCGGTCAGCTGCTAAAAGATTTTTTCAATGGATTAAGAGGATAAGTAGAAAAATTTACAATATAATTACTGCTGTTTTTGTAAAAAATGGAACTGGTTTTTCTACTAACAAAATGATAACATTTTATTAAAGAAGCGATAATTAAAGATTAGTTTTGTGGAGAGAAGGGTTATAATAGTGTTTCTTTTAAAGAGCCGGGATAAAAAATAAGGTCATAGATGAAGGTATTAAAATTTGGAGGTACTTCGGTTGGATCGGTGGAGTCCATCAAACAGGTAGGAGAGATTTTGTTGCAGAACAAAAAGGAGAAGCGTTCCTGTGCGGTAGTTTTTTCTGCTATGTCGGGGATTACCAACCTGTTGATTGAAACGGGGAAAAAAGCTTCTCAGAGCGATGTTTCCTATAAAGAGGGCCTGCGGGCCATTGAGCAAAAACACATTCAGACCATCAAAGGGCTTATCGATGTAAAGGTACAAAGCAGGGTAGTGGCCTATTGTAAAAACCTGACCAACGAACTGGAAGACCTCCTGCATGGGGTATACCTGCTAAAAGAGCTCTCTCCCAGAACCCTGGATCTTATCGTCAGTTTTGGTGAGCGGTTTTCCACCTATATCATGTGCGAACTGCTGACCCAGTTGGGGATCAATGCCGAAATGCTCGATGCCCGTAAAGTTATCCAAACAGACAACCAGTTTGGGGCTGCGAAAGTGGATTTCAAAAGCACCGATAAAAACATCCGGGAGTATTTTAAAGAGCATAAAGCCCTTCAGGTCATTACAGGGTTTATTGCCTCCACCGAAAAAGGTGAAACCACTACCCTGGGCAGAGGAGGTTCTGACTATACGGCGGCTATTTTCGGGGCTGCTTTAGAGGCCGAGCTGATCGAAATCTGGACCGATGTAGACGGAGTGATGACGGCAGATCCCAAGAAAGTAAAACAGGCCTTTACCCTTCCGGCCATTTCCTATGTGGAGGCTATGGAGATTTCCCACTTTGGGGCCAAAGTGATTTATCCTCCTACGCTGCAGCCTGTTTTTAATAAAAAAATACCGATTGCCATCCGCAATACCTTTAATGCCGGTTTTGAAGGAACCCTGATCAGCGAAAAAACAAGCAAAGATTCCTTTATGATCAAAGGGGTCTCCTCGATCGAACATATTTCTCTGCTTACTCTTCAGGGAAGTGGTCTTCAGGGGGTGACGGGAGTATCGGCGCGGCTGTTCGGGGCACTGGCCAGACAGAAAACCAATGTGATTCTCATTACACAGGCTTCTTCGGAATATTCCATTTGTTTTGCCATCGAGGGGAAAGAAGCCAAAAAGGCGAAAGAAGCCATCGAAGAAGAGTTTTCGGCAGAGATGACCGGCAAAAAGATCGACAAAGTGGTAGTAAGAGAAAACCTTTCCATTGTAGCCATTGTAGGAGATAATATGAAGAATACCCCTGGCATATCGGGGAAAATGTTTGCCACCCTTGGTAAAAACAATGTCAACGTGATCGCCATTGCCCAGGGCTCTTCCGAGCTCAACCTCTCGGTAGTCATTGAAGAGGTGAACTTATCGAAAGCCTTGAATGCCTTGCATGAATCGTTCTTCCTTTCGGAGGTAAAAACGATCAATTTATTTGTGGCAGGTCTTGGGCTGATTGGCACAACCCTGCTCAAACAAATTCAGAAACAGTCGGCGCCTCTGCAAAAAGATAAACTTATCAGGATCAATGTGGTGGGCATTACCAACAGTAAAAAAATGCTTTTCCACGAAGGAGGCATCGGCCTTGGGAGCTGGAAAGAAAAGCTGGAGGAAAAGGGGGAGAAAGCCAATATCAAAGAGTTTACAGGACGGATCAGGCAGCTGAACCTTCAAAATTCAGTGTTTATAGACAATACTTCCAGCAAAGAAGTGGTGGATCATTACGAAGACCTGCTGGCCTCGCGCATATCGGTGGTAACACCCAACAAAGTAGCCAATTCAGGACCTTACAAACAGTACAGGAAGCTTCACGATCTGGCCTTTAAAAACGGGGTTAAGTTTCTCTACGAGACCAATGTAGGGGCAGGGTTGCCGGTGATCAATACCCTTCAGGATTTACTTCTGAGCGGAGACAAAATATTGAAAATTGAGGGGGTACTTTCGGGTACGCTTTCCTATATTTTCAATACCTATAAAGGCGAGAAGCTGTTTTCACAGGTGGTCACAGAAGCCAAAGAGAAGGGTTATACAGAGCCGGATCCAAGAGACGACCTCAATGGAAAGGATGTAGCCCGTAAGATATTGATTCTGTCCAGAGAAGCAGGCTATGAAATGGAGTTTGAGCAGGTAGAGGTAGAAAATATCCTGCCCCAGGCTTGTGTGAAGGCAAAGACGGTGGAAGATTTTTTTGTACAATTGGAAAAACACAATGAGGTATTTTCCAAACGCAGGGAAGAAGCAGAGAAGAAAGGAAAGGTACTTCGTTTTATTGCCAAAATGGAAAACGGAAAAGCAGGAATTGCCCTGGAGGCGGTAGATGCCCAACATCCATTTTATTCCCTCTCAGGAAGCGACAATATGATTTCTTATACCACCGAACGTTACAAAGACAGGCCGGTAGTGATCAAAGGACCCGGTGCCGGTGCCGAAGTAACCGCCGCAGGTGTCTTTGCCGATATTATTCGTATCAGCAGCTATCTTAAAACGTAGAAAAAAGGATTATTACAGAAAGCAATTTTAAAAAAACTAAATTCTATTCATTTAAAATTCCTTAGGATCTTCTAAAGGCAAGAATCCTAAGGAATCTCTCTTGAAGTTTAAACTATAAGGTTAATCTTTAATGTGTAAACTCTGATTTGCGTTTGATATAGTATAATAGCCCCATATTTTGAACTATCTTTAAAAATAAAACGAAACAAACCTCTTGGTCTTTCATACCTAAAAAGCCTTTTTTTAAAGCCCCAGTGTAACATTGTTAGTCTTTGAACGTTTTCTAATTTGAAATAAATTTTCTAACTACAGTAAAATTTTAACAATAGTATATTTTCATGAGAACCATTATTGATTTTATTAGCAGTATTCCCTGGTGGATGTACCCCATAGTTTTTATAGCAGGAGTAGCATTCAAAGACATTTTTCTTAATAGAAAACAAACCATCAAGCACAATTTCCCAGTGGTGGGTCATTTACGCTATCTTTTGGAAAAAATAGGACCAGAGCTACGTCAATATATTGTTGCAAACAACAGAGAAGAATTACCGTTCAAAAGAAGTGAACGCTCTTGGATATATGCTTCTGCAAAGAAGCAAAATAATTATTCAGGCTTTGGTACCGATCAGGACATTTTCAGTGCTGGTCATATCTTCATCAATCCCAGGATGTTTAATTATGTCCCTCCTAAAGACCATCCAAATGCAAAGGATATGACCTTTGTACCTTGTGCTAAAGTGATGGGCCTTTACAATAAAAGAAGAAGACCTTACCGGCCCTATTCGGCTGTAAATATTTCAGCCATGAGTTTTGGATCGCTCTCTGCAAGGGCCGTAGATTCGCTAAACCAAGGTGCGGCAAAAGCAGGTTGTTACCACAATACAGGAGAAGGGGGATTATCTCCTTATCATCAAAACGGAGCGGATGTTATTTTTCATTTCGGGACTGGTTATTTTGGTGTCAGAGACGAAAAAGGATTTTCAATGGATAAGCTTGCGAAATTAGTGAACGACAATCCTTTTGTAAGAGCTATTGAAGTAAAGCTGTCACAAGGTGCAAAGCCCGGAAAGGGCGGGGTATTGCCTGCTGCTAAAATAACAAAGGAAATAGCAGAAATCAGGCATATTCCAATGGGGAAAGATGCCTTGTCTCCTACCTTTCATTCTGAGTTTAGCAATGTATCGGAGATGATCGAGTTTCTTGAAAAAATAGCCGAACGTACCGGATTGCCCGTTGGTTTTAAGTCGGCCGTGGGCAAATTAGAAATGTGGGAAGAGTTGGCTGATTTGATGGTAAAAACAGGGAAAGGTCCGGACTTTATTACGATAGATGGTGGTGAAGGCGGAACAGGTGCTGCACCGCCTGCCTTTGCAGATCATGTATCTGTACCTTTCGTATATGCTTTTAGCAACGTGTATAAAGTATTTGCCAGTCGTGGACTTACCGATAGAATTGTATTTATAGCGTCGGGAAAATTAGGTTTCCCAGCCAAATCCGTTATGGCTTTTGCTATGGGAGCAGATCTGATTAACGTAGCCCGAGAAGCAATGATGTCCATTGGCTGTATACAGGCTCAGGTATGTCACACAAACCGCTGTCCTGCAGGAATAGCCACACAAAACAAATGGCTTCAGGCGGGCGTAGACGTTCCTTTGAAATCAGACCGATTTTACAATTACATGAAAAATCTTCGCAAAGAAATATTGGAGATTACCCACGCCTGCGGATATGAACATCCCTGCCAAATGACAATGAACGATGTGGATGTGAGCATGGGTGATAATAACCTAACACAATCGATTAAAAACACGTATGGCTACGATAAAATTCCGGTAAAATTTGAGGGTGTGCAAACAATTAAAAATTGTCTGTATACGGGAGGTCTTGCAAATAAGGAAACAGCAACCCACTGAAAATAAAACCTGCCAAAACAAAAAAAGTCTGAGAAATACCCTCAGACTTTTTTTGTTTTATATAAGATCAGATGTCACAATTATTTTGTCTTCACAAATTCTTTTCTCTTTAAAATCGTTTCTATAAATTTCACTTCATAATCCGAATTGAAAATTTTAAACGGAAGGTAAATGATCTGAGCCTTATTGACCATAAAAAGAAAATGATCTTTGTTGACATAGGCTTCTTTAATCATATCCCAAGCAATAGGACTGCCTCTGCGTGGATCAACTTTAATCATCACCTGGCGAGAATCAATTTCATAGGAAAGCTTATCAAACATAATCTGGTTTTGTGGAAGTTGTGTAACCCCTACAAATTGTATAGCCCAAAATAGTATATACAAAACGATCACCAAAATAGCCGTGATAATAAAATACCATTTATACGCTGGCAGCGCGAAGGCAATCGCTCCGAATAAAATGGGGCCTGCTGCATACCACCATTGTTTTTTGAGAATAGCCATGAGTGCTATTTGTATATAGGTCTTTTTAGGTAATTGATATTTTTTTGTTTTGACGATCATTTTTGTATTCGTTTAATTATTTTTTAAAAAGTTAAAATGCTTTCATACTAATGTCCATGCTCTTTACAGAGTGAGTCAGCGCACCCACCGAAATATAATCTACTCCAGTCTCTGCAATTTCAAGAATGGTCAAGGCCGTGATTCCACCAGAAGCTTCGGTTTCGTATTGCCCATTAATCATTTCTACTGCTTCTTTCATAGCAGATAATTTCATAT
>DATHPH010000461.1:0-1849 GCA_035484095.1 Cytophagaceae bacterium
TTAAAACCGCTTCCAAGGAAGCGAGCGAAGGCATATTGATAGGGCCTGGAGGAAGCCCTTCATTTTTATAAGTATTATAAGGAGAGTTTATTCCCGTATGCTCCTGTGTGACTCGTTTAATTGAAAAATCTTGCAAGGCAAATTTCACCGTAGGATCTGCTTGCAGCGGCATTCCTGATCGCAACCGATTAATATATACTCCGGCAATACGCGATTTTTCACTGTCTTTATTGGTTTCGGCTTCTACGATGGATGCTAAAATGGAAATTTGTATAGGAGAGAAGCCTGCGGATTTTGCTTTCTCTAAGCGTTCTTTCGTCCAGAATTTTTTGTATTCTTTGTACATTTTTTTTATAAACTCATCCGGCGTTAAATTCCAAAATACCTCGTACGTATTGGGGATAAACAAGGCTATTACCGTGTTGGTGTCAAATCCATAACTGCTGTCTACTTTTGGATTGTTGATTACCTTTAGAAAATCTACACTGGAAAATTCGAGTTTTTCCGACAATTTTTCTGCCAGGTCTTTTTTTAATCGAATGGAATTGAATGTAAGCTTTAAAGGTTCTTGCTGGCCGTTTTTTAATTTTCGGACAATCACAAGGTTCGTTGAATTTTTTGGTAACAGATAACGACCCGGTTTCACTTTTTCCTGGTACCCTAGCAATTGTGAAACAAAGGCGAAAGACAATTTATCATATAAAACATTATTTTTTTCCAATGAATCCAATACAGTTTTAAAAGTACTACCGGAGGGAATATAAAGATAAAAGTCATTCTTTTTAACCTGTATGTTGGGAGTGTAAAAGATCTGATAAGAATAATACGAAAAGCAAACAAATAATAGTCCTGCTAAAGCGATTACATAGCGTGCAGTAGGTGTTTTTTTCTTCATGAAATAAGTAGTGTAGCTTTTATTTAGAAAGTAAAAATAGAATAATCTTTTCAAAGTTCTATGCAGGAAAGTGATCGAATTATTTACCACTGATCCTTATTGTCTTTTGGAAACCTGAGATCTCCTTCTTGTAAATCCCTCTAAATCCCTTATTATTGCCAAAGTTAGTGCGTAAATTTATAGAATTATGTCTGCTGAATTTATAGACATTCATCCCCAAAATCCACAACCCGTTCGTATAAATAGAGTTATAGAAACGGTTCGTAAAGGAGGGATTATCATCTATCCGACGGATACGGTATATGGAATCGGCTGTGACATTCGCAATACAAGAGCGGTAGAGCGGTTGTGTAAAATTCAAAATCTTGATCCAAAAAAAATCAATCTTTCGTTTATTTGTTATGACTTAAGCCATATTTCTGAATATACCCGTAATCTTCCGACCAGTGTATTTAAAATTATGAAGAAAACCTTGCCGGGACCGTATACCTTTTTGCTAAATGCGAATAACAATGTTCCTAAAATTCTTCATACAAAAAAAAATACCGTTGGAATCAGAGTTCCAAATCATTCCATTCCACGTTTGATTGTAAAAGAATCGGGAAATCCCCTTCTTAATTCTTCTATTAAAGACGCAGATACGCTCATCGAATATACAACGGATCCTGAAGAAATATTCGACCGTTACAAGCATTTTGTGGACATTGTCATCAATGCAGGGTTTGGAGGAAATATACCTTCGACAATACTGGATTGTACCAACGAGGATATAGAAATCGTAAGAGAGGGATTGGGAGGCCTGGACGGACTCTTATAGATTTATTTTAGGGTATTTGTGAAATAGAATTTGAGAAATAATTGTATTTAGGACAGCCGGAATGCACATTTGGCTACATTTTTGCATTCTTTGGAAGATGGACCTGCTCAGACAATTATCAAATTTAAGTGGTACAA
>DATHPH010000462.1:0-10472 GCA_035484095.1 Cytophagaceae bacterium
TAATTACGATGATTACCGACATTTTTTTATAGGACATTTTTTTCGTGATAATTTTGAAGGAAGTTTACGAAATCTTCCTATCGTTACTTCCGGCGTTACGGTTACTCAGGTAGATGTATACATTACAAATAGCAACAATACGACTCAAAACGTAAGAAATGTGGTTGCATTTTTAGATCTGGGGGAAGCAGAAAAATATTGTTACAATCCAAAAAATTACACCTTCGGTTCAGCAGTCACCAATGATAATACGACCAATAACCTATACAACCTCTATCATCCATTGGCTTCTGACCCTCTAGTAATTTCGCAATCTCTCGCCAACGATGGTTTTGTAAAAGGGACAGATTTTGAATTGATTAACAATGCTCGTAAACTTAAACCAGAGGAATATACTTTTAATCCTAACTTAGGATATATTTCCCTGGTTACTCCTTTGCGGTCTTATGAAGTTTTGGCAGTCGCTTACCAATATGCTTATCAAGGGACTGCACATGTGGTTGGGGATGTGTCGGGTCTTGTTCAGACAACATCAACTTCCGATACATCTTCTGCTTTAGTGTTAAAGTTGCTTAAACCTTCTAGCATACAAACGCATTTACCAAGTTGGCCTTTGATGATGAAGAATATTTATCAGCTGGGTTCTACTCAGATAAATAAGGACAATTTTTTACTGCGCGTAATCTATAAAGACGATATATCGGGTGCCGACTTGCCAAACTTGCAGGAAGGACAAAATACCAGAAATGTCCCAATTGTTCGGATATTGGAAGCAGATCAATTGAATCAAAACGGAGACCCATACCCAGACGGCAATTTTGACTTTGTTGATGGCGTAACAGTAGACTCTAAAAATGGACGAGTCATTTTTCCAGTCTTGGAGCCTCTAGGGAGCGATCTTCAAAAGAAATTTAATCCTACCACAGAAGCAAATCTGATAAATAAGTATGTGTATTATGAATTGTATGATTCAACGAAAAGTGACGCCATGCAGATTGCTGCGGTAGACAAGTATTTTCTAACGGGAAGATTACAATCCAGTGCTTCCAATGAAATTGTACTTCCTGGTGCAATCAACCTGGCACCAGGATCTGTAAAAGTAATTGCAGGAAGCAACACTCTTGTGGAAGGTACAGATTACACAGTAGATTATAATCAGGGGAAAGTGAAAATTTTGAATGAAGGAGTTCTTAATTCCGGTCAGCAAATAAATATTAGCTACGAGCAGCAGGATTTGTTTAATGTGCGGCAAAAGTCGTTTATGGGTACAAGATTGGATTATCGTGTAAATAAAGATATTACGATTGGTGGTACTCTTCTTCATCAAAACGAACGACCTACGTTAACGCGTGTAAATATTGGGAATGAGCCTAGTAGTAATACTTTATGGGGGCTGGACGGAACGGCAAAAGGAGAATCCAAATTACTTACTAAGATCATTGATAAACTTCCCTTTTATCAGACAAAAGTACCATCTTTCGTAACTGCGAAAGGAGAGGTTGCCAATCTTATTCCCGGTCACAACAAAGCGCTAAATAAAAGTGGTCAAAATGGGGCAGCCTATCTGGATGATTTTGAAGCAGCAGAAACCCCTTATGATTTTTCTAAAACACCAACCAAATGGAAGCTTGCATCTGTACCGGTTGGTTTGCCGGAATATTCTAAAACAGATATAAGCTATGGTTATCATAGGGCTCTCCTGGCCTGGTATAATATTGATAATATATTATATCCTGGAAGCGGGTCTCAAAGACCTTCAGGGCTTCCGGATACCATTTATAATATTTTTGAAAGACAGGTATCACCACAAGAAATTTTTCCCCAGTTAAACCGTTCACAAGTTCAGCTTAACCAGACGACTATGGACATGGCCTATTATCCAAACAGGAGAGGTCCATACAACTATGATCCTATGGATGTTTACATAGATCCCGTGAAAAATACAGAAAATCTAACGGATCCGATAAATAGCTGGGCCGGTATTTCCAGAATGATCACAAACGATGTCGATTTTGACAATGCCAATATTCAGTATATTGAATTCTGGATGCTCAATCCTTATTTCTCCAACGATGTTTCCAAACACCGTACTGACATCGATGGAGTTCCGTTTAATAAAAATAATTCAGGCAAGCTGTATTTTAATTTAGGCAGTATTTCGGAAGATGTGTTAAAGGATCAAAGACTTGAATACGAGAATGGACTTCCGGTAGCTGGAGAAACTACCACCACTAATACTATTTGGGGAATTGTAAGTAACCAGCAACCACTAGTGAACGCTTTTGGAAGTGCCACAAATGCCAGAGATATTCAAGACGTAGGATTGGACGGATTAAACAATAGTCAGGAAGCTGCGTTCGTAAATACTTTAAACCCTAGTCTTAGTTCTCGTCCCGATCCTGCAGGAGATGATTTTATCTACTATCTTGATGGAACCTCTCCATCCATTTTAGATCGTTATCAATATTATAATGGAATTGATAAAAATTCTCCTGTCAATAGTGCTAACTCTAACTATACAAATCCGGACAACGAAGACATTAATCAGGATAACACCTTGGAAACGATAGATGCCTACTACGAATATGAGGTAGATATTAATAGTAATAGTATGAAGCAGGGTGCGAACTTTATTGTGGGGCATGCAGAATCGGTGGTTAACAGTGGTACAGATACTGTTCAATATTTGCAATTCCGTGTTCCTATTCGTTCTCCTACTACTACAGTTGGAGGAATTAGTGATTATAAAACAATTCGATTTATTCGAATGTATATGACGGGATTTTCATCCCCCATAGTTCTTCGTTTTGCACAACTCCAATTGGTGGCAAGTCAATGGAGAATTTATCAACCCGATGATATTAATCAGACTGGTTTTGGTTATGTCAATGAACCGGATCCAGCCCAGCTTATTGTTTCTACAGTGAGTATTGAAGAAAATTCTCAGTCGGGTAGCTCTAATAGTTCACCTTATGTGTTGCCTCCCGGTATGATCAGAGATCAAGATCCGGTATCCACTACACAAAGGAGTTTAAATGAGCAATCACTTCGTCTTACGGTGAATAATCTATTAAACATGGATGCTAGGGCAGCGTATAAAAATGTGACATTTAATCTACTGAATTATGGTCGGTTGGATATGTTTTTGCATGCAGAGACACCTGATCCGAATACAAAAGATGGAGATATGAATGCTTTTTTAAGAATAGGAACCGATTTCACACAAAATTATTACGAAATAGAAGTCCCGCTTTATTTCAGTGCACCCAATAATTCGGACGCTAATGTGGTATGGCCAAGCCAGAATACCATTAATGTTGGTATACAGGATATGATTAATGTAAAATTAGCCCGAGATCGGCTTACATCAAATAGAACGACTCCATATTCGGAAGTTATGGGAAATGTGAATATTAATGTAATGGGCAATCCGGATTTAAGTACGGTAATAATTGCCATGATTGGAATAAGAAACCCTGCTAAAAATTCTATAACTGGGTCATCAAGTGATGTTACAGCAAAATCAGCTACTATATGGGCAGATGAAATGCGTGTAGTTGATTTTACCAATCAATCAGGTTGGGCAACTACTGCCAGTGTGAACACTAAATTGGCTGATTTGGCAAATGTGACGACATCAATGAAATACACAACCGTCGGGTTTGGAGGGCTCGATCAAAGTATTTCCCAACGTCAACTTTCCAACAATCTTAATTATGGAGTTAGTGCTACGGTTACGTTGGATAAATTCATTCCTGAGAAAGTAGGGCTTAAACTTCCTATGTATGTGAGTCTGGACAGGATTCTCGTTGCGCCTGAATACAATCCTTTGGATCCGGATGTGAAAATGTCCAACTATTCAAGAAAGGAGTTGGATACCTTACGAAAACAGGTGGAGGATATCACAACGATGCGGTCTATCAATTTTACTAACGTAAAAAAAATAAAGACAAAAAAAGGTGCAAAAAATCATTTTTATGATATCTCCAATTTAGCTTTTACGTTTGGCTACAACGAAGTAAAAAGAAAAAATTTTACAATGGCAGACTACAGTTCAAAACTTTATAAAGCATCAATTAATTATAATCATACGTTCAAACCTTTGCATATAGAGCCGTTTAAAAATTTCAAATTGGTAAGATCAAAGTACCTGAGACTTATTAAAGATATTAATCTAAATCCGGTTCCCACCTCTTTTCTTTTCAGAAATGATGTTAACAGAAGTCTTGTAGAAACAGAGTATTATGAGGCAGGACCTTATACTCCGGTGCAGACACCATTATTTCAGAAATCGTTTATGTTGACTCGTACCTATGCCTTGCCTTGGAATATAACTAAAAGCATTAATCTCAATTATACTGCTACCGCCAATGCCATTGTTGACGAACCCGCAAGAGCCCCTGGCGATCAGGCCTACAAGGATACATTGTGGAGAAATTTTGTTTCTTTAGGGCGTATGAAAAATTTTAATCAGGGGTTAAATGCAACTTATAAATTGCCCTTGGATAAATTTCCAATGCTTAATTGGTTAAACTCGGATGTGAATTATACCACAGGCGTAATATGGACTGCAGGTCCGATCAATCTAAAAGATTCATTGGGGAATCCGTTGAACCTGGGAAATATTATTAATAATAAGAATAACATCAATGTCACCGGCAAAATTAATCTGGAAACTTTATACAATAAGGTTAAGTTTTTTAAGCTCATTAATACCCCTCCTGAGCCACCCAAGGGACCTCCGAATAAGCTGAATGCAAATGGCAAGGATACTACCAAACGGTTTAGAAAACCGGAACTTCAGGTTTTGAAATCTACCATACGAATGATTATGTTGGTCAGGAGTATCAATTTTACTTATGGTACAATTCAAAGTACACAACTTGCAGGATATTTGCCTACTCCTACATATATTGGTGTGGATGGAAAGGGTCCTTATGACCAATCATCAGATTTGGGAGCTGTTTTGCCATTTATGTTTGGTTCGCAAAATTCTAATTTTAGAAATATTGCAGCAGAGAAAGGATGGATCACTAAAACCACAGAGTTAAATACTCCTTATCTTCAAACAAAGAATAATACTTTAGACGTTAAAGCGTTGGTGGAGCCGATTCGTGATTTTAAAATTCAATTGGAAAGCAAGAAAACAAATGGTTCAAATTACCAGGAGATTTTCAGAGCGGATTCCGCAGGAAAATATAACTCCTATAGCCCTTCCAGAAATGGAACATATAGTATAACCTATATAAGCATCCTTACGGCTTTTACAAATACGCACGGTGCCAATAATTTTAACAGAACCTTTCAAACATTTTCGAATAACAGACAACAAGTATTAGAAAGGATGGGGAGTCCTGCCGGGTATATACCAAACTCACAGGATGTTTTGGTCCCTGCTTTTCTGGCAGCGTATAGTGGAAGAGATGTTCACAAACAAAAACTTACCAACTTTCCTAAAATTCCTTTACCAAACTGGAACTTAACCTATTCCGGCCTAACAAAACTAAAGTTTATTCAGGAAAGATTTTCTTCCGTCACGCTTACTCATGGTTATTCCTCCACTTATTCGGTAGGTAATTACCAGTCTTCTCTGATTTATGGGGACGGGTTTATTAGACCCGAATTTAATGTCGCCAATGCCGTTAAGGGAGATTCCCTTAATAGTTCTGGTGTAATAGTTCCAGTTTATTCATTTTCCGAGGTAAGTATTCGGGAGCAATTTAGTCCATTAATAGGGCTTAATGTTAAAACCAAAAGCAAGGTTACCTATAAGATCCAGTACAATCGTGGACGAAATCTGGCACTCTCTATGACAAATGCACAGATGAGGGAGGATGATAACCAGGATATAGTCTTAGGGGTAAGTTATATAAAATCAGGAGTACGATTACCTAAGTTTCAGGGAAGATCAACAGTTTTAAAAAACGAGTTAAATTTTCAACTAAATATGACCATCCGTAATACGAAATCCTATCAGCGAATATTGGATCAGGGATCTACAATTACGGCAGGAAATTTTAATTTTCAGATAAAACCGACCATTTCATATATGGTAAGTCACCGCGTGACAATGTTGTTATATGTGGAACATACACGCGCAATTCCTGCTCTTTCAAGCTCTTTCAAACGAAATACCACAGCATTTGGTCTTCAGATAAGGTTCACTCTTTCTTAGATTCTGGAATTAGGTTTTAACTGTCCTTAATAATCCTTATATTTGATACATAAAGACATAAGTCTTTGTTTAGTAAGGTTTTTGGTTACAATAAATAAATGAATATATAAATGGCTTGCAGTTCTTGCGGAACCGGCGGAGGTTGTAGTACAACGGAGACCGGCGGTTGTGGAAAAAAGGGCGGTTGTAGCTCCGGCGGTTGTAATAAATTGAATTCCTACGATTGGCTTGGCAATATGGAAATGGATAATGCTAACCAATTTGATATCGTAGAGGTTAAATTTAAAGGAGGAAGAAAAGAATATTTTCGTAATTCTAATAAAATTGAACTCTATACAGGCGATCCGGTGATTATCGATGTTCCAAATGGTCACCACATGGGCCATGTGTCCTTACAAGGTGAGTTGGTAAGGTTACAAATGAAGAAAAAAGAAGTTGTGGTAGACGACAATCTACGTTTTGTCTATAGAAAAGCCTCTTCAAAAGATATAGAAAAATACGAGCAAGCAAGGAGTCGTGAGGAAACTACTTTATACAGGACGCGCCAACTTGCACGTGAATTGAAGTTAGAGATGAAACTTTCTGATGTAGAGTTTCAGGCAGATAATACGAAAGCAACTTTTTTTTATTCTGCAGATGAACGGGTAGATTTTAGAGAACTTATTAAATTGCTCGCTTCCGAATTTAAAATCAGAATTGAAATGAAGCAAATTAGTCTTCGTCAGGAAGCAAGCCGATTAGGCGGTATTGGTTCTTGCGGAAGAGAGTTATGTTGTTCAACTTGGTTGACTGATTTTAAAAATGTAAATACTTCTGCTGCCCGTTATCAAAATTTGGCCTTGAATCCGACGAAACTTTCAGGTCAATGTGGCAGACTTAAATGCTGCCTTAATTACGAATTGGAAACGTATATGAATGCGTTAAAGGGAATTCCTGAAATAGAACATCCTATCAACACACTTCGGGGAGACGCAGTGCTGCAAAAGACGGATATTTTCAAAAAAATAATGTGGTTTGCATATCGGGATGATATTACTACGTGGCAGCCAATATCGGTAGATCGTGTAAATGCAATATTAGAGCAAAACAGAAAAGGAAATAAACCTGCTTCTCTTGAATTGGATGAGCTCGTAGAAAAAGGAGTCAGTCATCAAGAGAGAAAAGAGAAAGAAGAATTGTCCCGATTCGATGATAAATTCAAAAAGAAAAAAAGAAAAAAGAATAACAATAGAAACAGGCCTAATGGTGGTGGAGAAAATCGAAATCAATCTGGTCAGACAAAAAAGAAACCATAATGAATCGGGTGAATATTTTTTTTACACTTATTCTTTCTGCTTTATCCTTCAGCCTTTTGTCCTGTGGTGGGGGAAGAGTTTTTGATAGCATGAAAGACTTGGATAGCAGTGTTTGGAATGAGAATCAGGAACTGACTTTTAACATTGAAATTCCTGATTCCACCGTTACTTATAGACTTTATTATTCCGTTCGGTATGATAATAATTATCCCTATTATAATCTATATATCAACAGGACGTTGGAGGATTCTTCCGGAAAATTTTTAAATAAAAAGCTGCAAGGAATGGATCTTTTTAAGCCTAGTACCGGAGTTCCTTTTGGAAGTGGGATGGGTTCTAAAAAAGATTTTCTTATACTCGCAGAAGATCATTTTAAATTTCCTTATGTGGGCAAATATTCGGTGAAATTGAAACAATATATGCGTCAGGAAAATGTTCCCGGTATTGCTGCTGTTGGATTTAGAATAGAAAAAATTACAGAAGAAAAATAAGATCAGAAATTATCAATCCGG
Organism: Cytophagaceae bacterium; assembly: GCA_035484095.1. GTDB lineage: Bacteria > Bacteroidota > Bacteroidia > Cytophagales > Cytophagaceae > JANYCO01. The sequence goes on from DATHPH010000462.1 coordinate 7,983, forward strand.
ATGTATAAACTTTCTGCTTCTTATGAAAACAATCTTTCTGGAAAGACTTCCAGAATAGATAGCATTGATATTCTTCGAGGCCTTGTAATGGTACTAATGGCACTGGACCATTGCAGAGATTATTTTCATATTTATGCTTTTGTATATAGTCCCGAAGATCTTAACTATACTACGCCCATCGTTTTTTTTACCCGGTGGCTTTCTCATTTTTGTGCTCCCGTTTTTGTTTTTCTTACCGGAATTTCTGCATATTTATACAAACTGAAAAATAATGTTTCGGATAAAGAATTGGCCAATTATTTACTTGTAAGAGGGCTCATTTTGATCCTTTTGGAATTGACGGTTGTCCGTTTTGTATGGAGATTTGAAATTGATAATTCTTCTGTAGGAGGGTTAATATTGTGGGGAATCGGTTGGAGTATGATAGCGTTGGCCGGTTTAATTTATATGCCAAGGAAAACAATTTTAGGAATTAGTCTACTAATCATTTTCGGCCACAACTTCCTTGACGGTATTAATTTTGAAGGAAATAAAATAGCAGAATTATTTTGGGCTTTTTTGCATAAAAGTACTTTTATATCACTGACAGACGAAATTGGGGTACATATTCTATATCCGGTATTGCCCATGATAGGGTTGATTGGCTTTGGATATTATATTGGAAAATGGTTTACAAAAGAATACAGCAGTGAGATACGTTCGGGATATTTATTCTATATGGGTATCGGAATACTGTCCATATTTGTGAGCTTACGTTTTCTTCAACTTTTTACAGAACAATACTCCTACGTTTTTTATTTGAAGGTAGAAGATTTAGATCATAAATGGACGGTCTTTTTTAAAAGTCTGATTGGATATTTAATTGAATCTTATGGCGATTCTTCACCATGGCAACTTCAGGAAAATCTTACCTATAGCCTTATTGCTTTTTTTAATACGACCAAATATCCAATGTCATTGCTTTACATATTAATGACACTGGGTCCCGCTTTTATCTTCCTTTCCTATATGGAAAATAAAAATACTTTTTTTACCAGAATCATGAAAGTATACGGCAGCGTTCCTCTTTTTTATTATATTGTTCATTTAATTTTAATTCATCTACTGGCAATTTTGTTAGCTGTCACAACACATCTTGGTCAAACGAAAGAAATTTTTAAAACAGATTGGAAGAAACTTTCAGAATTATATGGCTATAATTTGCCGGTTGTTTATCTGATATGGCTCGTTGTATTGATCATCCTTTATCCTATCTGTCTTCGCTATGGAAGATTTAAGTCAGAAGGGAAATATAAAGTATTGTCGTTTTTATAGGAGGATATTTTTGGTAAGTGGCTGATTCTAATGGAGAATAATAGGAAGTGTTGGGAGTGCCTTGGACATTTATTGTTTAGTTTGTCCGATAGGTGAGATAAAACAAAGGATCCTATCTTCTAAAAAACTCCAGGTGAAAACAAAAGGTTTTATTGGTTAAATTCATTAAGAGATAATGTATATATTAAAGCAAATATTATTATTTTTGAAGTCTTTAAAATATAAAAGTGGAATTAATATCGTCGGAATTTGCTGTTAAATTTATTCGCTATGTTTTGGTGGGTTTTGTGGGGGTTGCAGTAGACTTCAGTATTACCTATCTCTTTAAAGAGTATGTAAAAGTAAGTAAATATATTGCGAACAGTCTTGGCTTTTGTACAGCAGTTGTTACTAATTATTTCCTAAACCGTTACTGGACATTTGGGATAAGAGGGGAAGACGTATTCATTCAGTTTGGAACATTTGTGGTCGTTTCTTTAATAGGGTTGTCAATTAATAATTTGATTATATATTTATTAAATGAAAAACTAAAAATCAACTTCTATGTATCGAAAATAATAGCGATTTCCGTTGTTGTTTTTTGGAACTTCTTCGTAAACTATTATTACACCTTTCGAAGTGCATCTTAAAAATAAAAATTATGGCTTTAGAGATATCGGGTAAATTGTATAAAATATTACCAGAACAAACCGGTTCCGGTAAAAACGGCAATTGGGTGAAACAAGAATTTGTCATCGAAACACAGGAGCAATATCCCAAAAAAGTTTGTTGTTCGGCCTGGGGAGATAAGGTTGCCATATTGAAAAACCTTTCTACCGGAGATCAGATTAAAGTTTCGTTCAATATTGAATCCAGGGAATACAACGAAAGATGGTATACTGATTTGCGTGCCTGGAAAATAGAAACGCAAACTTCTGTTGGCCAGTCAACACCTTCACCAAAAGCTGAAAACGATTTTCAGGGTGACGTTTCTACGTTTACCTCGGATAGCGGAGAGGGGGACGATTTGCCATTTTAACGAATGGAATTACCTCCCTTAAATAATTCATATCCTTCTCATAAAGAATAAAGGTTATCTGCCTCAGATAACCTTTATTCTTTATGAGAGGTTTAAGAACTATAAAGACTCACTTATTGTTTGCATTTAGTTAAAAGAATGAACATGGAAAAACTTCT
>DATHPH010000463.1:0-2281 GCA_035484095.1 Cytophagaceae bacterium
ATTTGGGGGAAAGAAATGGGCCACGATACCAATAAAAAACCCGATAACAAAGTAATGATGAAGGGGATGTTGTTTATGGTTATTGGTAATTTCTTTTTTGCCTGGGTATTTGCACACAATATCGCCGCATGGCAATTTGTACCGGAAGCCAAGGACATGGGAGCGATGGCGAATATTGTGAGTTCTGCAATATTTACCTGGCTGGGTTTTTATTTTCCTGGACTACTTGGGTCTACGGTATGGGAGAATAAATCATGGACCTTGTTTGCCATAAACGGTGGATATAATTTAATTTCTCTTTTTGCCGCTGCTGCCATTCTCACCTGTTGGGCATAATATCAATTGATCTATAAAACGGCTCAGAAGAAATCCTGAGCTGTTTTTATTTCTATCTAGTTCAGGATGTATCCTTATCATAACAAAATAAAACAACGCATTAACAACAAAGAATTGCTCCGTTATGAATATGTAACGAAGTATAAAAATATATCACCCTGTTTGTTACTGTATTTTGAAACGGAACCTAAGATTCGCCCCATCAGAGAACATAGGTTTAAAGAATATGAAATTCTTTTAGCGCAATTTAACCGGTAAACGATTGTAGATATAGATTCTAACGTATAGAACCTTACGGAACTACAAAAGCGTTATACAATATTGTTCCCTTAATGTTCTGTTTGGTATTTAAAAATAGGATGTATGGCATCGGTAGTATCCGTTGCATTTATCAATTCATTGATTAAACCGTTGTGCATACCATATACCCATCCGTGCACATGAAGCGTTTTTTTTGCCAGTGCTTTTTGCACTACTTTTGTTTTGCAAAGATTATTTACCTGTTCTATTACATTAAGTTCAACCATGCGGTTTACTTTTTCTTCCTGGTCTTTTATTGCATCCAACTCTTCAAAATTTTTGGCATATATTTCTTTTATATTTCGAAGCCAATTGTCTACATACCCATAAGCAATATTTTCCATGGAAGATTTTATTCCACCACAACCGTAATGGCCGCAAAGAATAATATGCTTTACCTTCAACATTTTCACCGCAAATTCTACTACGCTAAGCAGATTAAGGTCTGTGTGTACAACCAGATTGGCTATGTTACGGTGAACAAATATCTCCCCTGGTCTGGCGCCCGTGATTGTTTCGGCGGGTACCCTACTGTCTGAACAACCGATCCATAAATATTCAGGATTCTGGAAAGGCATAAGTTTTTCAAAATAAGAGGGATCCTTAGAAAGTTGTTCTGAAGACCATTTTTTATTTCCTTCAAGCAGTCTGTTGTAACTTGGTATCATGCGTACGATCGTTAAAGGAAGGCAATTTAGAGAATCATTTGTAATATTAAAAATCCTACCCCTGTACAACAATGATTTACTAAACAGAACTGATCTGGAAGGCAGCCTTTTATTTTTTGAAGTTGAGATAAATATAAGTAAGGTTACTTGGGAAGGAATACTATAAAAGAAATGGATACAACAATCTAAGATTTGACTACGAAAACAACTTCTGAAAAAGTCATTTTTGCAATACAAACTTTAAAACAAATGCACTTATGAAAATTATAATAACAGGTTCTTTAGGACACATTAGTAAACCACTGACCGGGGAGTTGGTACAAAAAGGACATTCGGTTATTGTTATCAGCAGCAAACCTGAAAGAAAAGAGGATATTGAAGTGTTGGGTGCTAAAGCTGCCATTGGTACGGTAGAAGACGTGCATTTTCTTACCTCGGTTTTTGCAGGGGCAGATGCTGTTTATTGTATGCTTCCTCCCGGAGGAATTTTCTCTGATCCTGATTTTGATGTAATGAGGCACGCAGACAAAGTTGTCAATAATTATGTACAAGCCATTCAAAAATCGGGTGTAAAGAAGGTAGTGTATCTTAGCAGTATTGGTGCTCACACGGATAAAGGAAATGGCATTCTAGCTTTTCATTACAACGCAGAAAATAGTATGAAAAAACTATCGGCCGATATAGCCATTACATTTATGCGCCCTGTTGGTTTTTACTACAATATGTTAGGGTTTATAAATGGTATAAAAGCGGAGGGTGTTATTGCGTCCAACTATGGTGCAGAGGATATGATCCCTTGGGTTTCTCCGATAGATATTGCCACTGCGGTAGCCGAAGAAATAGGATCGTCCTTTACAGGTAGAAAAGTGCGCTATGTGGTGAGCGAAGAGATTACCTGCAATGAAGCAGCAAGCATTTTAGGGACAGCTATTGGGAAACCCGATTTGAAATGGATAGTTATTTCCGATGAACAATTG